>MNDT01000044.1 GCA_001915065.1 archaeon 13_2_20CM_2_53_6
CTAGGAGGTCTGGTTGAGGCCACGTCGCCTATAAAGAAAGTTAGCGTCGAACCTATTGCTAGGATCAGAAGAATAATCCGGATTAGATTGAAGGGTTTGGTAAGGATTTTCATGAGCCTTGAAGTTACTATTTTCGTGGTTAAGGCTTACGGCTAGAATACAGGGGGCGATGGCTTTGGCCATGACGGACGAGCAACTAGGCTTGTGCACCGATCCCAAAACTCCGATGGTCACCGTGGGTCCCCAGAATCGTATGAAAAACATGTGAGGGTCGGACTATTGGACGTAATCCTGACCTAATCCTGACCTATCTTCTAAAGGAAGCTCGTTCTCCCTTCTAGTCTGGGCTAAGTCTTAATGCGTGTAGTGGTCAGATGATATCTAGGACTGCAGAAACGTGGGGATGTCCAGGCCCAGTTCGGAAATATCCTGGAAACGTCTGTTCTGGTATATTCTGGCCGGGTCCCGAGGAGGTCCCAACCGAGGAAGAATCATCAACCTCCTACGGAGAGAACCCTACAACATCAACAAGCTTGCAGAAGCTCTCCATGTTCACTACAGGGTTGCCGAGCATCACATTCGGGCTCTCGAGAAGAATCATCTCGTTTCATCTGCTGGCGAGAAGTACGGGAAGCTCTACTTTCTTTCGCCCGAGATGGAAGCACATCTACCTCTCTTCGACGAAATATGGGCCAAGATCAGGCCCACGGTTTGAGCGGGAGTCGAGGTAATGTCTCTCCTCATGGACCTTAGCATGTACACGGCCGCGATAAGTGCGGTCCTCCTATTGGTCCTGGTCGCGGTCTACCTTCGCGTCTACAGGGACACGCACGCGCAGTTTAGCCTGGGCTTGAGTGTTTTCGCATCGATCCTCTTCGCCCAGAACATTCTCGCAGTCTACTCGTTCCTCACGATGGCTTCGTATATCCAAGAGCCATTCCTTCCGTACCTATTGGGCATCAACGTTGCTGAGGCCCTGGCCATCATCGCTCTCCTGAGAACAACAACGCGGTGAAAACTACACCTAATCTACACTCAATCTCGCTAAACTCGTAAAGTAGCCGGTCCCAGAAAGCTACCTACAAGAATCCCGGAGGTGAATTGTAAGAATGAAAACTCTCACCATGGCGATCTTCTCGGCTCTTGCTATTGCACTAGTCCTCCCAGTAACACAGGCTTTTGCAGCCACACCCGGCTTCGGTAGCTTGTACTACAACGGGACCATAGTCCGAACCGTGGTTCCCCCAGCGGCTTTTCCCAATGAAGGCCGGGACAATTTCTACAAGGTGACAAACGGTGCCACAGGACAGCTCGGGATCGTGGCCGTTGCTCCCGGAAGTTCAGACTATCACGGTGGTCATTGGAAAGTATTCGCTGTAAACTTCAACTCCGGAGTCACACCTGTACTACTGACCTCGGAGCAGGCAGTTCTCTCAGCTCAGAACGCTGGGATGGTCACTGTGACTCGAAGTGCTGCTGCCGACTTTCTCTGCCCGGTTCAACCATAACATCGAGTCGAAGAGCTTGATCCCCAGCCCGGGAAATGCCGGGCCATTCCTATCTTTTCTATCGGGACGAGTAAGACGACTCCTCTCCATGCTCTGTGGCGAGTTCTAATTGGCGGTCCTGCGTCCAGGAACAATTGCGGGCTCAAGCAGGAAGTACAAGCCCAGCCCTACCAGCAGTAGGGAGATTAGGGCGGTCCATGATCCCAGGGAAAACCATTCAACGTTCTGCGACGTGATGAAGGCGATTCTCATGACATACTCGGCAGAATCCAAAAAGAGTGTACCGCCTACCGCAAA
The DNA here is from genome assembly GCA_001915065.1 of archaeon 13_2_20CM_2_53_6. GTDB lineage: Archaea > Thermoproteota > Bathyarchaeia > 40CM-2-53-6 > 40CM-2-53-6 > 40CM-2-53-6. The sequence continues at coordinate 1,806 of MNDT01000044.1, forward strand.
AAGAAGAATCCCTACGAGCTGTCTCGGCTCCATCCACAACCAAAGAAATTGTCCTGTATATAAGAAAAAAGTTAGCAACCCCCATGATCCACTAGGCTAGCCTGTTGTACCCGACGGATTTGAACCAGAGGAAAAACGTGCTCAAAAATGAAAGCTTTGGAAAGTGGATGTGAACGAGTTCCGGTTCAAATCTCACCGGTCCCGCTTATTTACCCAGGCTTTTGTACCGTTTCTTCGATGTCTTTGCGGACGAGGTCTCTGAACGTGTTCCTTAGAAGTCGGAGCTGGTAGTCTTGCAGTTCTTCGCCAGCAGTGCACGCCGCGGCTTCAGCCAGCGATTCTCTTGTCAGGATCTGTTCTGGGTTGAGTCCTCTGGCTCTGATGTACTCCTTGATCAGTTCAATGTTGCTTAGCCTTCGAGACCCGTCGAAGCTGGACAGGTCTCCGCTAACACTTTTTGTTTTGGCTCTTGGAACTGTCGATTGCCTAGTTTTCCGTGAGGCGTATTGGAGGATTTCTCTCGGCGAAGTCTTCAATCAATTCTACTAGCTCTTCGAGCTTCTCTCTGTTGGTGGTTACAAGTATGACCGGTTCGCCTCTTTTCGAACTGACTGAAAGTATTGCTCCGGAAGAGTATATCCCGTGGCCGATTTCGCTGACTTTCGTCCGACGAACGTTGATCTCGGAAATATCGTCTCTTCGGAGGATGAAGTCTTTCCGGAGGGTTTCAAGATCCCTGACTGAATTCACTTGGATATGGTCGATCTGATCGGATGCGCGTTTGGGGCTGAGGTACAGTAGGAAGACGAGGGACATTATCATCGCGCCGAAACAGGCTATGGGAAAGATCGGGATCCACCACGCGGGAAGCTCTCCCGTATGGGTCACGGCGAACATGACGAAAGTTGCCGCTATGATTGCGATCCAGGCGCCCGACAGGGTCCATCCTGGGTAGTAGGCTCGCGACAAATATCTCCTGTAAGATACACCGATCATACTCCCATCCGTGAAGTATACCCCGTATCCCCATAGATTGTGCCAGCCCGACACAATGTTCACTTCGCCCCGACCCTTGAACCGGTAGATTCGTAATCCCGCGACACCTCCATGAAACGAATCTCCAAGACTACCGCTGACCGGAGCAACATCGGTCAAAGGCTGCGGCTGCTGTTGAAACGTCAAGGCTTGCGTGTTAAGTGGTCTCCCGCACTGGGTGCAGACCCATGCGCCGCCTCTAGGCATGAAAACCCGTTTGCGACCTATGATTGCACAAGAAGGGGTAGTGCAGTAGAATCTTCGGCTGCGGACGAATACTCGAGCCGTCCATGCGAGAAGCGCTATCCATAGGGGGATTCCTCCCGCGATGAGGATGAAATCTCCTCCGGCAAGGGTTCCCCCGAGAATGAGCGAAACGTCGAGAAGGATCAGTCCTAGGAAGAAGCCTACGAAAACGAGCACAAGCCAGTTCCGACTCCCCGTATTTCCTGAGTTCACTTTTTCGCTCAGCCTACGGAGCCTATGATCACCGTAAAATCACCCGTAAAGAATCTTGATTGTTGCACCTTGGATACAATCTTCGCAACATGGCGATAATTTCGGCCAAAGCAGCTCTCCCATATCCCATCCCCTGAAACCTCTTGTCAACCTGAAACCCGTTAATTCAGAAACGGTCCGAGTGGATCGCGTCATGTGTAATGGCGAAGAAAACCAACCATAGTGTCTCCCGGGTAGATCCCGTAAGGTATGACGATCCCATCCCCCGGTTTGATGTACACCTTTGCGAGACACACTGCCACTATGGGAACGAAGAGACGCTGTTCTGGTTGGACTTCCAGCTTGATAGCCCATCTGCTAAAGGAAGTTAGTCTCCTTTTAGTCTGGCCCTCTCTACCAGCAAGGAAGGAGAGCCATCACCGGGTTATAGGAAGACTAATTTGAGGAATACGCCTTGCGAAGCCTCAATGAGCAAGGGAATTCTCGGCTACACGTTTGGAGTCTATGGCATAATCGGGTTCTTGGTGGCCTTCTTTGGTTCGAGAGCGTTTGCCGTCTTGAACCCGACGATCGTCGTGGTTCAGGGAGAAGTCCACTTTCACCATTTTTGGTACGGACTTGGAATGGTTACGTTATCCGGATGGCTTGGGATTTCCTTCAACAGGGCTAGGCTTCTGCGAACATATGCGCTCATCTTCGGTCTCGGTGCGGGGCTAATCGGCGACGAGATCGGATTGCTTCTCACCTTTGGAAACTACCAGTCCGAGCTTACGACAGACTTCTTTGTCGGAGTCATAGGCTTCATCGTTCTGGTCCCTATGTTCCTTCAGTACAAGACGATCTTCAGGAAGGACACTACCCATGAAGGTTGGAACGAGCGACTGGTTCACCTAGGAGTAGCTCTCTTCGGGATATCGACCATCTTCTTCGCAATCAAGGCATGGACACCCGCCGTTCTGCTTGTTGCTCTAGGAGTGGTGGTAGTAATCGCCTCGTTCGAAGCGGCAAAAGCGGGCGTACTGGCAGGGCTAGCGGCAGGGTCGATTCTTGCAGCGGGAAATTTCCTGTTGCTCTATTACACGGATCCCCTGATAAGCCTGCTTGGAGGAGAGTCTCTTCCGCCAGACCTTGGTCTTACCCTAGACCAATTGGCTCTTCTCTTGGCACTTGTGGCTGCGATAATTTCGCTCCTCATCGGAATCGCCGGAGGAGCAATACTCGGACTGGTGTTCTCGGCTGTCCGTAATCGATACATGAGGAACTATAGTCTTCAAATCAGAGGCATCATGTTCGGCATGGTGCTCTGGGCTGTTTATGCCGTTTTCTCGGCTAGCATCAGCGACTATGGGAGTCTCCTTGTGTCGTTGTCGATCATATTGGCACTTGCCGCCAGCCTCACCTACGGCTACCTGCTAGGAGGCCTCTTCCTAAGATTCAGAAGAAAAACAAGCGCGATGACTCCAGACACTAACCGAACCGCCACAAACCAAACCTTTCCACAGTCGTAAATTATCCGGACAAGCGCGCCACTATTTTCGATCCTTCAGTCTATCACCAAGGTAGCTAAGTGCCGCTGCTAGGAACCTGTTGAGCGGGTCCAGTTTCTTACTTGCCTGGATGAAATACTCCATGAACCTTGGACCCGTAACCTGTGCGTTGCTGAATCGGATCCCTGCGGTGATATCTTTTAGTTTCAAATCCTCGATGAAAGGATGGTTAGGGTCAAACCCGGCCGGCGGTCTCTTCAGCGACTCGCCATCTACTTTCAACCCGCTCTCCTTGACCTGTCTCCAGGCCTCGGGCCGGGACATGATGGCCTTCCGGACCCTGTTGAGGGTCGGCGGGTCAGGATGCCAAATGCCCGCACCGACAAAACATTGCCCAGGCGACAGGTGAAGATACAGTCCGGTGTAAGACTTCTTTCCTCCACGCCGGTGCCAGAACTCCATGGCCACATTGGTCTTGTAGGGACTCTTGTCCTTGGAGAAGCGCATGTCCCGGTAAATCCGGAAGAGTGACCCGCCAAACGGCCGAGGGTCCGCCACAAGGTATGGGCTAACCGCTCTCAGCTCTTTCCCAGCGTCTTTGATGAACCGGAGGCTGGGCGTGAGCACAAACCTCTCGTACCGGGGCTTGTTCTTCTGAAACCAGACTCTGTTATTGTTCCTCGCCAGGCTTCTCAGAAACTTGAAGAATTCAGGGGAGAAGTAAGACCCGCTGGACTTCAAGCCCAAATCCACCAGTACTCGCTGGTAGTTTTCGTATTGTTAAGCTCTGCCCACTCAGGTCCAAGCTGGCTAGGAATGAATAGTTGAATCAAGAAACCCTTGTTAGCGACCTCGACACTCGTGGGGAGTTATGAACATGCTTCTAGAAATGACTGACGAAAAAGCAAGACGGATGCTCGCACTTTCCCGCGAACTACACTGGGCGTTCCCTACCTCCCAAGGAACTCCGATCATCAAAGGCCAGGCCACGAGCCAGCTTATTGAGCAAGCTGTCCAGGAGCGGGAATCCTGTGCAACCGCGGCACGGGTCCTATTGGGGAAGGGTGAGGAGGAAGGCGCGGTTGAGATCGCTTCCAACGCGTGGCGTCTCTGGATATTGGCCCGAGACCTCAGCGGTGGACGAGCGTTCCTCGCCAGCGTTCTTGACAATGGCGAGAAGAAACCGTCACGGGCCAGATCACTCGCACTATACGGTGACGCTCTCCTAGCTTTCCGTCAAGGAAAAATCGAGGAATCACGGCAGAGGAGCCAGGCTGCGCTGGACGCGGCACTCGTGGTGAATGATCAGGAAGCGTTGACACTCGCGTATCTGGGGCTCAGTCGGGTAGCGTTTGCCGACGGCGACTATGACCATTCCCTCGCCCTCGCTGTCAAAGCTAGAGATTCCGCCCGCGATCTGGATCGGGCGATGGGACAAGCGCCCTTATTCCTTCATGCCTCGGCGACCCGGCTCACCGGCGACTACGAGCAGGCAGCGGCTCTGTTCGAGCAGAGCCTCGACCTAAATCGGAAGATCGGAGACCAAGGAATGGTAGGGGCGGAGCTGCAAAATCTAGCCTTTGTCGAGATCCACCGAGGAAACGTCGACGCGGCGGAGCGCTACGTTACAGAATGCGAGAAACTTGGACCTGCGAATGATCCATACAATGCAGCGATGACCAACCTCACCAGGGCCATGATCGCATTTGATCGGGGCGACAAGAACATGTCCCGGACTCTATTGCAGCGTGCTCAGTCTATGCTCAAAGAGGCAAAGGTCGACGCGGGTCCCGACGACCAGTTCGAGTTCAACTGGCTTCAGGGCATTCTGGAAAGGAACGTCAGAGATTAGCGGCCAATCTGATTCGACGGTTGAAATGTCCGACGGGATTGAATGGTTCTATTCTACTCCGAATGAGAGTTTCAGGTTGACCCTATACTCGACGACTTTTCCGTCTTTGACAAGCGCTTTCTGCCCGACTACGTCTACTCCGCGAATGTTCTTGACTGTCTTTGACGACCTCTTAACAGCCTCATTGATGGCATCCTCGAATCCTCTAGTAGATGTTCCTACGAGCTCGATTATCTTTCCAACAGGCATTCTTGTCGCCTGTGTTCTCGTTGGGGAGTGACTATTTCACGCTTTCAGATGAGACCACTGAATCTCGGCCTTCAAGAAAAATGTCCCCGTGATCCTGTGGGTGCAGCAATTCAGGTATCGCCGCCTACCCTGTGCTCAATGTCGAGAAACGCTTTATTCGCAGGCTCCCTCCTCGACGGCCATGAAGCTAATCCTGGACGAGGAAGCTCGCGAAGGAGCGATAAGAGTCGACCGGGCGTGGGAGCTGTTCTTCGAAACAAAGTCAGGCATCCCCGAAGGACATGGAGCCCGGCTGATTCCGTTCACCAACTGGCTCTGGGACGAACTCGGCAAGAAAGCAGGATACCTCAACAGGAATTCGGGCAAAGAACTGACCCTAGCGATCCCTGCCTTTGGCCAAGAGGCCCTCGACTATCTGTTACGGATAGCGTCATTCTGGGCAGACGAGGTCCATGTCAAGAAGAAGGGAGGAGCAATCTCAGGGAACCTCTGGAGGAAGCCGGTCGTCAACGTCTTCGACGACAACACTCTAGACGGAGCCGAACGATCGTTGGTCGGCAAGGATGATGACAAATACCAGCGCTTCTTCATGCCCCTGCTCGGGCCCGGCCGAGCCTTCTTCAGAGTCGAAGAGATATCGAATGGACAGTCAGCGGCCCGCTACCACAGCCACTCCGAGGTAGACGAGTACTATCTCATCCTCGACGGCTCAGGAACGCTAAGGTATCATGACAAGGATGTGCCGGTCAGGCGAGGAGACCTCATAGCCAAACCGACAGGCCCAGACGCCACGTCCCAGCTGATCGCAGACCGCGGCGAAACGCTCCGCATCCTGGATATGGAAGTATGGCACGACCGAGCTTACAACACAAAAGACCTGATACACAACCCTGACTTCAACGAGATCATACTGCGAGGACCCGGCTGGGGCGGTCTCTTCCCAACAGAGGCGCTCATGACCTCCGAGGATTTCAGAAAACACTACGACGAGGGATACCGAAGGACCAAGGACGGCGGATGGGTCCCGTCGAAGCTTCGGGGCCACAAGAAGATCAGAGAGAAGACCCAGCACTAGCGCCAGCCAGATACAAGCCCGACTATGATCACCCAGAGTACGATTGACGCGAATTACTCTGGTCTGAGCATCTGCGCAGAGTATGGAAGACTTCGAAGGCGCTTAACGGTATCAGGCGCCTACCGCGACTCTTCCAAAACAAGCGCAGATATCAATGAAATGACAGCTCCGATCGCAGCTACAAAGGCTCCGAGGAAGACCCCGGGCCCGAAGTCTGTAGATCCCACCTGAGCAATCGTTTGCCCGATGATCGAGATCGAGAGGCCAAAGACAGCAATAGAAACGCCTGCCATCGCTAATGCTATTCCCCGGAATGGTTTCATGGACAATTCCCCATGTCGAGATTTGCCAAATGTTCTTGAGTATTGCTTATATGAATTCCAGAATTGCAGTTTGCTTGAATGTCTCTGCACGAGCCAGACTCGTCCAGTACGTGTTCGCGAAATGCGAGTGGCGCCTATTCAATCATTCGATTAAATTACAGCCAGAAAGGCCAAACTCAATGTCAATCAATGAGAGCTTCATGGAAAGACTAGTTCATCACAAATGATTAAGCAAACTAATCGTACCCTCGCCCATGCCCGACATCTGTGACGGGAATTATCACTGTCCTTCGATACGCCCAAACATTAACTACCGCTAGCCGCGAAACCATTCTGTGAGTTCACTTGAGTTCACTTTCTACAATGGTGAAGGGTCGCATGGTCGAATTCAATGCAGAAGGCGGACAGGGAAAGGGATACCTGGCGTCGCCCGAAGAGCCTCGCGGAGGAATCCTCGTCCTGCACGCTTGGTGGGGACTCAACGATTTCTTCAAAAGCTTCAGCGACAGGCTGGCCTCCCAGGGATATCTCGCACTGGCGCCTGACCTCCACGATGGCGCAGTAGCAACGACTGTCGAGGAAGCGAAGGAACTCCAGTCGAAAATAGACGACGAGAGAACCAAGAGGATCGTCATCGGCGCCCAGGAATACCTCCGGTCCGTCCCATCTATATCGGGACGCAAGATCGGCGTCATAGGCTTCTCCATGGGTGCAGCATGGTCTCTGCTACTGAGCACCCTAAAACCAGAAAGTGTTGGGGCAGTTGTTGTCTTCTACGGGACCTACCCAGTAGACTTCACCAAGTCCGAAGCATCCTATCTCGGGCATTACTCACCCGATGATGAGTGGGAGACCCCTGCTGACGTGCGAGCCACGGAAGAGAAGATCCGCGGAGCCGGAAGGGAAGTTACGTTTCACTTCTACCCGGGAACGAAACACTGGTTCTTCGAAGAGAACCGGCCCGTGGAATACAAACGGGACGCGGCAGACTTGGCCTGGAAGAGGACGTTAGAATTCCTAAACAGCAAACTATGATAATCCGCCGGGCGAAAAAAGTACCGTCTTTGACCGCTTGTATCTTCGTCGTCGACTAGGCCGAACTACTCATTCAACCGGTAATACTCTGAGCGTTACACACGCACGCTGATCGAATGCCATTCGCCGGGAATTATGTATGTGCGAAAGTGCGGGTCTCTTACAAGTCGTGTCAGGTAGGATTGGATCGCTGGCTTTCCTCGCATCCTTCCGCCCCAGCCTCCAAAGAGTGGGTTGAGATTCGCGCTTACAACAATGCTGCCAGGACGCGTGAGACGGCGTAGATGCGGAATGTATCGTGGATATTCGCGCCAGTCACCGTCCAGAAACACAGCGTCGTAGCGGCCCTTGAGCCTGGGAAGAATATTCTGTCCTCGCCCGTGAAGGACATTGATTCGCTTGGAGAGACTTCGCTCCTGGAATGCCTGCTCTGCAAGAGCTGCATGCCGTGGATCCGCCTCGATCGTGTCCACACGACAGCCGGGTCCTGCGGCTGAAGCCATCACTGCGGCAGTGTACCCGTGGCCACAGCCAACCTCCAAGATTCGTCGCGCATGAGTCAATGACGCGACGACCCTCCATAGAGGCGCCTGCAACGGGTCGCTAGGGTACATCTCGCAGTCCCGCCCGTGCTTACGCCGATGCTGGTTCGACAATCGGTACAGGTCAAGATGCGCATCAGCGCGACCATCGTAAATTTTCATGAGCAGTTGCGTAACGCTCTTCTTCATGATCTCATCCCCGGGTATCCCCTTCTATATGGTCCCGTCCGAGTAGCGTAAATTAGGCGGAGCAGGAAGTCCTCCAGGGATTTCTCGGAAGCGTTCTGCACTTCATTGTTGCAACACCAGTATCGCTTTAGTTTTCAAAAAAAAGCTTCCTGAGATTCGCCAGTAGGGCACGGTGCCTGGTGCACGATTGAAAAATGGAAAGGATGGTAGGGAGTCTAGTTCCGCAAACTAGTTAGGTTCGGAGTCTGCCCATTGCCTGAAGCACAGGTTGGAACGGGCGGAGCTTCTCGCCGTTTCCATTCACGTTCGTTTTGACCGGAGTGCTGATCTTGACCCAGTCTGGAATAATCACGGCCCGGATAAGTTCCTGGACGGTTATTCCACGCTCCTCGGCCTCGGTCATGAGGAGTTTGAAGTTCTCGTCGCGGAGGGAGAGCATGAATTTTGCCATGGAGTCACCTAAACAGACAGGAAGGTGTACAACCGTACCACTTCATATAAGCATTTCTGGAAAAAAGTAGAGACCTTTCCGAGTCAAATCCGGATAAAGCATAAGCGAATACCTATCAATCCGCTCTCATGCCCATACTCGACGACCAAGTATCCACGCCACTGATCTAGATGAGAGAGAGAATAGAGCTTCACCTGAACGAGGCGCCGAAGCTCCACAACCCCATCCTCATTGCGGGCCTGCCTGACAGTGGACGGGTCGCCAAGATCGTCCTCGACCACCTCATCAAGAACCTCAACGCCGTCCCTCTCGGCTACCTCCACTCCGACTACCTCCCACCACGGGTCCTCCTCAAGTCCGACGGGACCCCGGAGCTGATGAAACACGAATTCTTCTACTGGCTCAACAACGACCAAACAAGCCACGATCTAGTTCTCTACACCGGAGACGCCCAGCCGATACTCCCCGAGGGAGCCTTCCGACTATCTGACGCGGTCGTAAACCTCGCACAGCAACTAGGAGTAGAGACCCTGGTGACCGTAGGCGCTTTCATAACCGGCAGAATCTCCGACAACCCGAAAGTCTACGGAGCAGCAAGCGAGACAGACCTCGTCAAGGAACTCCAAGCGCTAGATGTCCAGATCATCGACAGCGGCGCCGTAACATGGATGAACGGGCTCATACCAGGCCTCGCCAAGGTCCGAAACCTCAAAGGACTCTTCCTATCCGGCGAGACCTCAGGCTTCATGGTAGACCCGCGGGCGGCCATGATCATTCTGCGCGTACTCGTCCGCAAGCTGGGGCTGCAGATCGAGATGAAAGAACTGGAAGAACAGGCCAAAGAGATAGACGACGCACTCAAGAAAGGCAACGAGAAAGCATCCTCAGAAGGACAGCCTCACAAGTCAAAGTACGTGGGCTAGTCCGAGGTCTTGGACTTCACAGGCTCAACAGAGCGGGAGCAGCTTCGGATTGAGATGTGCCTTGAAGAGCATCCATACCGTAAGAAGTTCTTGGCCACAATTATCGGTCCAGTGTCCATTGACGATCCCTACTTCGAAGGAACCTACCTACTGAAGATTGAGCCCGGAGCCGCCGAGAAATTATCCGTCGACCACATACTGTTCCACCCTGAGTTCTACGACTTCCACAGGACCTTCCTGAAGAGAAGGGACGTGGTTCGTGAGAGCAAAGAGCTAGGCAAGCCCTCTCTGGATACGTTCCTCCTAAACCCTATCCTTGCAAATGACGGCTTGGGTGGAAGAGTCTACGCAACGCATCGACGGGACCTGATCCAAGCCCGGGCCTTTCGCAAGAACGAGTTTTCTGTGCTCGCCTACGGCATAATTACTCGACTCAAGTCTCACTCGATGACGCACTCATGATCAATTATGATTATCGCGTTGTCATTGGCGACAGCCGCGAAATGGTTGAGGTGAATGATGGATCAATCCATCTCATCGTGACCTCGCCCCCTTATCCAATGGTCGCAATCTGGGACGATTTCTTCACGGAGGTCTCAGCATCCACCTACGACGCCATGCACGAATATCTCAACCAGGTCTGGCAAGAGGTCGAGCGAGTACTCGTCCCTGGAGGAATCGCTTGTATCAACATTGGAGACGCGACGCGGACCCGCGATGGACTGTTCCATCTCTATCCTAACCATTCAAGAATAATCGAGAACTTCGAGAAGCTGGGCTTTGTAACCCTCCCCTACGTGCTGTGGAAGAAACCTACTACCAAGCCCCACTACAAGGGGAAAGGAGCGTTTCTCGGATCAGGATTCCTGCCACCAAACGCCTACGTTACACTCGACATGGAATACATCCTCATCTTCCGGAAGGGTCCACCGCGAAGCTTCCCGCCGAAAGATCCAGGGCGTTACAAGAGCCGGTTCACCAAGAGAGAACGGGACGAATGGTTCTCGCAAGTCTGGAAGGTTCAAGGCGTAAGACAGAACGTGGACGGTCTCGAGAGACGAGTGGCCGCGTTTCCGGAAGAGATTCCCAGGAGATTGATCAGAATGTTCTCCGTTCTGGGAGATCTAGTACTGGATCCATTTCTAGGATCGGGGACCAGTCTCAAAGCAGCAATGGAGTTGGGCAGGAGATTCGTCGGCTACGAAAAACTCGAAGAGATGACCGAGATCATCAGACGGAAGACCCAGGCGGGCTCAGAGAAGATAGAGTTCCTAGAACAAGCGGAGATTATCCCCCAGTTCGCTGGATAGTTCTGACAAGTCCGGGTAGAGCCCGGAGATTGGGAATCCGGTAATCAGGATTCCCTCCCTGATTCCCTCTCCGTTTGACGATGACAGCTGCCATGCCGACAGCCTGGGCTCCAACGATGTCCGTTCTGGGGTTATCAGCGACATAGATGCACGATCTCGGTTGGACATCTAGTTTCTTTGCAATGAGGTGGAAAGACTCGTGGCCGGGCTTGACGCGCGGTGTGTCCTCTCCCGCAACCACTACTTCCTGGAACAGATCATGGAAACGGACCTCTCGGATTCTCCTTGATTTCATTCCCGACGTGCCATCACTATCCGAGACAAGTCCGATCTTCAGACCCATCTTCTTGACCTTGCGGAGAGTCGGCTCTGCGTCTCGAAAGGGAGGACTATTCGCTGCATAAGCATCCCAGTAGCGGAGTGTTACACGATGTATCCAAGGAAAACGAGTGCCTAAGCCCAGTTTGTGTAGGAGGGTCCTCCACCAGACGTCTCTGTTGTAGAGGTATTTTCTCCTCAGCATTTCGTGGTCGATCAGCTGGAGCCGCTTGAACAGGTTCCGCTGGCCGTAGAGGTGGCCGTTCTTCTTCAGTTCGGCCGAGATCAGCTCGGCGGCAATGAGGAGTCCTCGTCGCGCGCCTATGGATGATCTTAGGAGAGTGTTGTCAAGGTCAAAGACAACCGCGCGGAGCTCGCGTGCTGAAGGCTGTCGCATCTTCTAGTTATACGTCCCCGGTCTCCGATCTGCAAACCTCTCCTTCCGAAGACGGTTGTGGAGAGAAAGGTCAATCTCTTCGAAGACGATCCCCTCTCCCTTTCTCGAAATAGAGGCGATTCTTGGGTGGGAGATCCTGGTTCGTGGATCCTCGCGGAGGCTTATGATCATGCTTTGCCCGTTAAACCAGGGCGGCGCGTACACATTCGGTGCGACTATGGGCATACGATTCTCCAGACAGCGGACCGTGACGTATTGTTGCCAGGGCGAGATCCCGGGCTTTACTATTCTTGAGGGGCAGAGTACTAGCTCGGCTCCTTTCAATGCGTAGATTCGTGATGGCTCGGGGAAGTCTACGTCGTAACAGACCAGTATTCCGATCTTGTAGCCGTCCAGGTTGAAGATGTTGTAGGTGTTCCCGGGCTTCGCATGTTTTCGTTCCGATCGGAACAGGTGGACCTTGAACTGTCGTCCGATGAGCCTTCCATCTCTTCCTATGATAGGGCTGCTGAGCCGTGTCTGTCCCTTGACTTTTTCATAGAAGGCGCCTCCGACAATAGCGACACCATACTCCTCGGCTAGTGACTGCAATTCGGGCAGGGGATTAACAGGCGTTGGAATCTGCTTCTCTGGTAACCAGTGTTCCGGGAAGCAGATAATGTCCGCATTCTTCTCCGCGGCCCTTCTCGCGAGTCTGACAGCTTGAAGGATGGTCTTCTTGACGGACGTTTCTATCGGCTTGACTTGAACAGCTGCGGCCCTAACCAGCCTCTTCGTCATGGAAAAACGGCCGCTCAGTCCTTCAGCTTCTTGACCGCAAGATCCACAAGCTGCCGGGCAACCTCCCGCTTCTCGGCGAGAGGAATGTGCACTACATTCTTCCGACCATCAACCACATACAGCTCGTTCGTGTCGACTTGGAAGCCTACACCTTGACGCGCGACATCGTTTGCCGCGACTAGGTCGGCGTTCTTCTCGTGTATTATCTTGAAGGCTTCATCGATCAACTCCTCATTTGGGACGTTGTATTCCGTCTTGAACGCCACGAGGAACGTCTTCGGACTCGAGTGTCTGATCTCCTCAAGAATCTTGGGAGTCGCCTGAAGCTCCAAGTCTATCCGGGCTCTTTCGCGGGTCTTGATCTTCTTCGGCGAGACCGTTGTTGGGGTATAGTCGGTAGGAGCGCCCGCGGCAAAGACAATGTCAGGCTTCGCCTCCCGGAGTTCCTTTTTGACAGCCTGCAAGAGATCGCTAGTGCTCTCAATCCTGACTGTCTTGACGCTTGAGGGTGGCGTCAAAGTTCCAGGCCCCAGTATCAGCGTCGTGTCCGCGCCTCGCGAAGCAACCTCCTCCGCAATGGCAGCACCCATCTTTCCAGAACTCCTGTTGGTTACAACCCTCACCGGGTCTATGTGCTCCATCGTCGGACCGGCGGTTACCAAGACCCTCCGTCCCTCCAAGTCTCCGGCCTTGTTCGAGGAAAGACGTGCAATCACTGCCCCGACGATTTTCTCTGTCGACGCGATCTTCGCTTTGCCCTCTATGATCTCGGGCTCGACGAATTCGACTCCAATCTTCTTCAACCGCTGAACGTTCTCCTGTACTATCGAGTGGTCGTAAAGGGGCTCGTGCATCGCAGGTGCGATGATAACGGGAATCCGGGACCCGATCGCTGTCGCGGCGACAGTGGTTACCGGGGTATCGTCTATTCCCGATGCCAGCTTCCCGATAGTGTTGGCTGTGGCAGGCGCGACCAGCACCAAGTCCACATGACCCTGACTCTTCCCTGCGAGCGCGATATGCTCCAGCTTCCCGGTTAGACGTGTGACCACCGTGTTTCCCGTGGCCCATTCCAGAAGATCCGCGCCGACCATCCTCTCTGTTGAAGGTGAGATGACCGCTTGGACATCGGCTCCGTGACGCATGAGTTCGCGAGCAATCTCCGGCGCCTTGAACGAGGCGACGCTACTAGTGACGAGTAGCGCGATCTTCTTCCCTGACAGTTCCCTGCCCTTGGAACCGGTGATGTCTTTGGAGGGATGGCTCAAGGCAGGGCCTTCCAGACTATCTCTTCAGCCGGCCCGTCGCGTATGCTTCGTCCAGTAGCTGGATTAACTCGTTGAGAGTGTACTTGCCAGCGCTCGATGGTATCCTGCGAAGGATGTCGGGCAAGGCGGGTAGCATGGGCCGTATGAATGCTGGAATCTTCTCGTACATCGACTGCACACCCGCAATGATCTCGGTCGCGTCCCTCTCGTCGATACCGTTTCCCTTCGACTTTGACTTGGCGCTCTTGGTACTCATCGTGCTCACTGCTTGTCTTGTCCGCGTCCCTAAGCTTCACCATATAACGAGTTCTCGTCTCGTTCACATGTCCTACCCGTTGTTTCAACGAGGCCCCCAAGTTGTGCGGACGCCTCTAGATTCTGCAGAGCCTCACATGAATCGCTCGACTAAGGGAGGGTTGGAGTCGAGGGGCCGCCGAAGCTTGGAAGAGTGGTCTGCATCCCTCTCCGCTGAATAAGGGTCCAATGGTGCCATTTCCTCCAGAGCCGCCGAGAGAACATGATGAAGAGCATGTCCGCCACGATTATCAGCGGGTTGCCGAGGCCGATACTGGCTACTAGGCCAAAGGCCACGATCGGGAAGAGTAGGCCGATGCCGAACGCTACCTTCTGCTCCTGATTATTCACAGTCCCCATCGACTTGTAGGCCCTAGTCAGGATGAAAATGGCCAGAAGGAGGTCCAGCACAAACGGGACTATGGGAGGAATGGCTGCTCCCGCCGAGATTCCTCCCGCGAAGAGCGTTGCCGGAAACAAGAGCGCGCCGACAAACGCGAACCTGCGAGGACCCCATTTCGGCTGACCTATAACAGCCGTCAGGAAGTTGCCCGGAAGCTTTCTGGCCAAGATGGCAAGGACTGTGATGGCCAGTCCGCCGGAGAGTAATAGGCCCGGCCCCGGACTATATGGTGAGTAGAGATTTGACACGAGAATGAAAAGTGCGATGGAATCGATAATGAGCGTTACGAGAGTGACCTTTACTCCCAGCCCGGAGACTAGACTCTTAGACTTCAGCTCCGGAAAGGCCAGGCCGAAGAGGAAGATTGGTAGGCCGATGCTGTAGACGGAATGGAATATTACAAGACCCATGGTCCAGACCCAGTTCACTCCCAGCCAGTGACCATAGTATCCGAGAGTGCCGACCGGTCCGGCATTAGAATAGAAGAGGGTCCAGAGGTCCAATCCTTCCTCAGCTATTCCGTAGGCGGCTCCGAGGAGGAAGACGGAGGCCCAGCCTTTCCTCCATCGAATCATCGCCTCGCGTATCAGTATCACACCCGAGCCGTACAGTCCAAGGTTTGCGGCGAGGAACAGGAAGAACAGGACAGGATTGGTGACCAGGACCGTGAGCTGGCTTGATGCGGAGAGATACTCTGGAATGCCCGGGGTCAGGAGAAGCAGGAATAGTAGCGGATGAGCTTTGAGAACATAGACGAGCTTGGCTATCGCTCCTTTAGGCTGCGGCTTTGGAACTATCCAAGTAAGCTCTGACAATAGCCAGCACCTGAGAGGATATTGGAATGGGTTCGTCCTTAGAGTTCAAGATGGTGTACCTATTCTTCTGAAGAACAAGAAACTCGTAGAACGCCATTTCTGTGTGCGATTTCGGAACCGCAAGATGATCCTCATCAGTTCTCCAGATGATGACGAGCCCTACTGCGGGCCCTAGAACCGTGTCCAAACCTTCTCGGCCAGTACGCAGTAGACCCTGGATACCCCCAGAGACCCCCCTAGGTTACATGACCGCTTTAGCGGTCGCGAAACGCTGGGGGACATGACGAATTCGCAGAAAAGAGACAGACAAGTGGGTGCGTTGTCCCATTCCCGAAGTGCAGTTATTCTCTTCTCCGTATTGGTAGTCATGTCCGTGACTGCGCAGATTTCGACAGTTCACGGAGCACCACCACTGATCTACACCCTCACATTATCGACGAGTCGTATACAGGAAGTGAACAGTCCTGGAGTGACGATGACTCTCAATGTTAGCAATACGGTGTCCGGATCATTTTACGGTTTCTCGTGGAACGTAACTGACCCGTCGGGAAGCATACGCTCCTTCGTCTACTACGTCGCAGCGAACGGTCCGTTTCTAACTCTCGCTGTTGTCTACCCTCGCGACTTCTCGGGAGCCTTGGTCAAATACAATGGAACATACCGTATTAACATATTCCAGACCTATCCCAATCCCACTGCCCTAGTGGCAACAGGCAGGTTCTATACTGGTCTGACCGACAGCCTATCCTACCAGCGAACCGCGCAAGTCTTCATCCTAGCCCAAGGATATGCCTCCAACGAAAACATCACAATGAGAATATTGCATGCTGGGATTCCAGCGTCCGGTTTTCCAATATCTCAGCTAGCAGACGGAAATGGAGTATTCTCCTACCTCTGGCCAATACCGGTCTCGACACCACTCGGAGACATTAACGTATCTCTGTCGGGGCAGGTGACTGTGAAGAAGCCGCCCGACTCTCAAATCTTCACCATTCTGCCAACCAGCGTCTCCATATCGCAGTTAGTGGCTAACCTGACCCTGCTTCAAGGGTCTCGGATCGCAGCCTTCTCTTTCGCTGCAGTCTATCCCGACGGAAGCCAAGCCAAGACTGGCACGACTACAATTCGGGTCCTCGAACCGGACGGGATCACTATCCACCTCGTCAGCATGACCTACAACACCACGGTCAACGCATTCGAGGGAACCTACCGGATAGCATCCAGCGATCCGTCAGGCGGCTGGGCCGCCATCATTGATGCGAACAGCTTTGATGACGTATACGGAAATGTGGGACCCTCCACAGGAGTGGTGAGAGGTTTCGTCGTAGAGCCCGCAGCTTCTCAGAATCCTCAGACTTCAACGGTCACCTACCTACTTCTCATGATAGTTGTCCTCTTGGCGGTAGCCCTAACGTTCCTTGTTTCATGGGTCTTGTTCTTCGCGAGAAAGAAGGTTCAGCGGAGTGTGTTGAAGGTTGACTTGCAATCGATCGAGCGAGAAGCCGCACGGGTTCAGAATCGGGACTTTTTCGGGAAGGTGCGCGACCAGTTGAAGCAGCGGCAGCAGGCGAAACCAGAGGAGGGCGCCAAGGACGGTTAGGAGCATAGCAATTCATTCTTTCAAGGGTGGTACGGGTAAGAGTACGATATCGGCCAATCTGGCGGCTGCCCTGGCTTTGAAGGGCAAGAGGGTTGGAGTGATGGACATGGATTTAGAGGGGCCTGGTTTACATGTAATATTCGGTCTGGATCCATATGAGTTGCCTTTTACGCTGAACGACGTGCTGGTTAACGGCGCTCAGCCCGAGCGAGCAGCTCTCAGGATGAATGATAGACTCCACTTAGAGAGAGGAGAGATCTATTTTTCTCCGGCCAGTGTCAAGGTCGAAGATATTCTGAAGAGCCTGAGATCAGGCTTCGAGCTGGATTCGTTTTCCAATGCCATCAACACGCTAGCAGAGAAGTTTAGCTTAGATTATCTTCTTGTGGACACGCATCCCGGCCTCGAGGACGACACGCTGTTGGCGATGGGCGTTTGCGACAACCTTCTCGTAGTGTCGCGGTTAGACCAGCAGGACATGTTTGGCACAGGCGTCCTAGCAGAAGTCGCTAGGACCCTGGAGAAACCCACGCACTTGGTTTTGAACATGATCCCTCTAGCGCTAAATTCTTCAGAAGTGTCAAAGATCGCCAGTAAGATCGGCGCAAACTTCAAGATTCAGGTCCTAGGATGGCTACCTTTCTCCGAAGACATTGTCAGCTCTCTCAGCAAGTCCGTCTTCATCCTAACCAACCCCAGGCATTCTATGACCGCGCGGTTCAACGAATTCGCAAGAAGGCTGGAGAGCTTAGATGAGGTAAACTAGCCCGATGAGCTCGCTGGAAAGATACTCCACCAACCGTGTGAGACGACTCATCGGCTCAATCAACTCGATTCGTTTCAAGGATGATACTGGAGAGGTTGAATATTTCGGGCAGCAGGTCGTCATGCTAAGAAGGGACGCGTTTACCCTCATCCGGGATGAGCTCACACGAGTAGCAGGAGGAGCTGGCCAAGTCATCTTGGGTATTGCCGGCCACACTGTTGGCAAGGAGGAGGGAAGAGCGCTACTGGCCAAAGCAAAGGCTCCTGGAGTCAGGCTTCCTCAGTCACTTCCGATCTTCATCCGCTTGGCTGTTGAAGAGACTAACATGGGCTATGGGAAGGTCAAGATTGAAGACTTTAGTACTGAATCTGGAACAGTCAACATCTCTCTCCTCAACAGTTTTGAGGTGGATCCATACAGACACACTCTAAAGCCCACCTGCGCCTTCACGCTCGGCTACCTCAAAGGAATCTTCTCCGAGTTGGTAGGTAGAGACTTTGAGGGCAAGGAAATAGAGTGCAAGAGCAAGGGAGACGCCGGTTGCAAGTTCCGGTTAGCAGTCAGACCCGAATCAAACGCCGGCACAAGTCCGAAATGAAAGGCGCGGCACGCTCATTTTTCAAAAAAATGGTCTCGTAAGGGTCAGCTAGCGCGAACTGGACTACAGGTCGGCGAGGCCTCTGAGTTCTATCCGCTTAAGGTTAGTTCACTCCGGATAGCCGCGTCCTGTTGGGCATAGCTGCGAGGTCTTTGTCTCTAGTCGCCAATTCACAGTCCGTGCTTGTTTAGCGATTCTGTGAGGAGTGCTCGGAATCTCATATGCTTAGCTTTCTCTCCGAACTCGTTTCTGATAAGCCGCAAGGTCTCCTTGCAGAGTCTCAACGCTGATCGGTAAACCTTCGCTACTTCTTCTGTCCCCCTTATTCCGAGAGCCAGCGGATAGTCAGTTCTCAGATGCATTGGTCTCTTTCTCGCGTTCAGAATCTGGCGCCAGAGATAGTTCTCGCTGATGATCGATAGATCATTCAGAACGATGATGGCTCTCTCAACATGCTCAGCGATTACCCGCGCCGAATATCTCGTCAAGAAGTCATTCCGCTTGAGCCAACCGTTCCTTAGTTTGCCTGAGTACTCGATTATGTTGTGATACTCGTCCCAGAGAGATTTTTCCAGAATCTGATGCGAGGGTTTGGCCTTCTTCCAGCGGAGCATGATTCGCCACAAAACGCCTTTAGGGTCGTAGAGGATCTTTGTCGTCTCTGCGTTGCCCCGGGCCCAGAAAAATGCTCTCGGGTCTGTGAACTCTTTTTCCAGCTCTGCAACGGAGAGGAACCCTACCCCAACATAGATGTCTCCGTCGAAATAGGAGAAGTCTGCTGGTTTCTTCTTCCGATTCGTGACACCCAACATGTCGATGTCGCTGAAGGGTCCGGGCTCGCCTCTCGCGACGCTTCCGTGCACAAGAATGCCTGCAAGATGGGGATACTCATGTCTCACAAAGGACGCGGCCCGGTTCGCCGCCTCATCGTAGCATCTCCTCAGCTGGCTTTGAGACGGACCTTGCATTAACCGTGGAGGCTTCCCTGAACGAGTCACTAGGGCTGTCGCCATCTAGCTACGCGCGAGGTTACTGCCAGGGCGATCGCGAGTGAGACCGCGATTAGAAGCCAGCCTGTTAGTGGGGACCAGTAGGGCAGATTGGGTGCGGCACCCATGGCGTCTCGTATGAGGAGAGCGGCGTGGGTCGTTGGAATCGCATAAGCGACAAGCAGAATGTTGTGGGGCAGAATCTCGGCTGGGTAGAAGACTGGTGGTATTATTCCGACAAGGACGCTTAGGAGGAGTCCCGACTGCCATCCGTTGCGCAGATTCGATGTGAAGGTTGAGACGAGGTAGCCGATTGCGGAAGAGAAGAGCCAGACTCCCGCGAGCGACAACAGTACGACCGGGAGAGAGATGAGAGGAAGTCCGATGTAGACGAGTAGTGGTAGCAGTACTACCAGTGCTGGGGATGCGAAGAATAGTCCAGCGAATGCGATGCCGAGCAAGTAGCCGATCTGATTGACCGGGCTCGCGACGAAAAAGTCTTGGAGTTTTGTTTCTAACCGGTACCAGGTTGCGTCTCCCGCGATCCCAGTGCCGACTGTAGACAGGACGAGTAGTAGAGAGCCGACTACTCCCAGGGCGAAGGATCGTCCGCCAGTTGTGACGGTTATGATGAAGAGTAGGCTGAAAGGGGTGGCGAATAACCAGACGAGGCTCATCAGGTTCCTGCGCAGCCACGTTATTGATAGCATGTAGCCTATTATGACGGCAGCGCGGAACTGTCTGGTTGCGTTCATTCCTCCTCTCTCCCGACAAGGTCTACGAACAGGTCCTCTAATGATACTCTGGCGAGGCCCACGTCCGAGCCACGCTTCATCGCCTCATCAGCCAATTCTCTTCCTCGCTGGTCGTCTGTCAGGACCCTGAACCTCTCAGCGAGTTTCACCACGCGGCCGTAGCTGTTCAGTTCCTCGGAGGAGAAGGTTGACCCGACGATGTCGACGCGAACTCGCTCCTTGACATTTCGAAGAAGCTCAGTTGGGCTTCCAGACAGAACCTTGCGTCCGCGATCGATTACCGCTACCTCATTCGAGAGTATCTCGGCCTCGTCGATATAATGGGTCGTCAACAGGAGGCTCCGTCCCTCCTTCTGGATCTCGTTGAGAACGCCCCAGATTCTGCGACGACTAACAGCATCAAGTCCCAGCGTAGGCTCGTCAAGGAAGATCAGATCTGCGTCGGTAGCCACGGCCATGGCTACTCGGACACGCTGCCGTAGACCTCCTGACAGAGAGTCTGCTGGCTGATTCCGGTATTCTGTCAGCTCCAGCTGTTCTATTGTCTTCTCTGCTCGCCCGCGAGCCTCGCCTCGAGACAATCCTCTTGCTAAGAGTGTGAGGTAAATGTGGTCCCACGGGGTTAGAGGCCCTATCGTGCCGCCCTCTTGGGGCACGACCGCAATCTTGCGTCTGATCTCTAATGGCTCATCTCTGGCATCATGTCCCAGTACCGATATCTTTCCCTTAGTGGGCATTAGTTGTGTTGCTGCGATTCTCAGAAAGGTGGTCTTTCCGGCACCATTGCGACCGAGGAGGGTGAAAATCTCGCCGCGACCAATTGACAGGGTGATGTCAGAGAGGGCTTGTGTCCTAGAACGGTGGTAGATCTTTGATAGGGAGACGGCTTCTATTGAGTTCAAAGTCATATCGCACCATACACAAATCCACCGCTATCCGCGGACCCTACTCTTGCTGGAAAGGGATAATCAGTCTGGATTTCAGCCTTTGCCCTGACCGCAGTGAGCAGTTTCACTTGGACGGAAACGCAAGGGCAATTCGCGCGCGCGATAGCAGACTATTCCTTAATAGATGACCCGGCTAGGACGCTTCGGCGAACGGTAGTGGAAACTGGCTATGCTGAAGTAGACGGTGGGAGGCTGTACTATGAGACAAGCGGAGAGGGTCACGCTCTGGTCCTGATCCACGCGGGGTTCTTGGACAGTCGAATGTGGGACGCGCAGTTCCAGCTATTCTCAGAGAACTACAGGGTCATCCGGTATGATGTTCGTGGCTTCGGCAGGTCTGACGTTGCACGGACCAAATTTTCTGATTACAAGGATCTTCGCCAACTTCTAGATCATTTGCGAGTGAAAACAGCCTCCCTTGTGGGCGTGTCGAACGGAGGGAGGATAGCCTCGGACTTTGCTGTTGAATATCCATCGATGGTAGATCGTCTGGTACTGGTTTCTCCGGGAATTGCCGGCTACAAGTCTTCCGATCCGGAGGAGTCGAAGCTATGGGAGGAGTTTGAAAACCAGATGAAGCCTCAGGAAGACGCGGACCGAGAAGGTAGAGCAGCGGACGCGGTTGAGATGGACGTAGACGCATGGGCGTCTGCCCAGACGCCAGCTAACCGAGAGCGGATTACGCAGATAGCAATGGACAACTTTCACGTCCATGTTGAGAACCCATGGAAGCTTCAAGGTCCTCCCGAGCCAAGAACCTTCCAGCGTCTGTCACAGATTCGCATCCCAACACTCCTCATCATCGGCGACAGAGACGTCCCTGCCCAGATACTAATGGTGGACAACGTTCACACTCACATCCCCGGTTCCAAGAAGGTTCTGATTCGAGGGGCCGATCATATTGTTAACATGTCAAAGCCCGACGAGTTCGACAGAACAGTTCTCGAATTCTTGAAACAGCAGACCCAAGAGATACGAGCATAGACTCTCACTACTTCTCGATAACTGTGACCGTTGCTTGGATCAATACCCGGAAGGCTTCACCTCTTTCCTAGACTTCCTGTGCAGAAAATACACCATAGATCCGAAACGCGTATTCATCGAGTACAGCTCAAACCCGCCTCCACCCGTACAAGGCAGTAGACCCGGCTTCTATGACGGGCTCCTCTCATATCGCAGGAAAGACGGTCAACTGGAATTCCTCATCACAGTCTTCAAGATCGCCCGGGACCCACTGCTAACACTCGGACACGAGTTCGCTCACCTGGTAGAGGACTTGAGGCTGGGCAGCGTTGACAAACAACTCGGTCCTCCAGATGATGCAAGAGAGAAGAAATTTGACGAGCAGGCAGGACGGGACCTTCTCGAATTCGAGATCGGGAACAGAACAGGAGAATAGGTCATGCGGCGTCTCCACGGGTCCCACATCGACCTGCTGCTTGCCATTTGCTAGAACAGTTCCAAAAGTGTGGGCTTGTACTCACCTGTAAGCCTTAGTGGACGCCCTCGATATATGCGCAGATAGCCCCTGGACTTTCCGAAGATTCCTTGCACAACAGATTACTCCAGAAGAACCTGAACAGCTCAGTACGCCTCCTGCGACTGTCAGCGGTTCTATTGATAATTGCGGCCAGCACCCTGTACTCCATCAACGTGCGCGGAGCAACCGGAAG
>MNDT01000012.1 GCA_001915065.1 archaeon 13_2_20CM_2_53_6
CTCCGCCCTATGTCCAACCGATGTGTCGTAGCTTTTCCAGTCATGGCTACCCTTACACGTATCACAGTTTAGCTGTGTACTCCGGTGCCCAAGCTGGCAGCTACAACTCTAAGTTACAGGCCAGCGCCATGATCAACTCGCTCAATAACGTTCTGGGCAACACGATCACACCAGCACCGGGAACTAGCTCCGCGCTTGCTATGCTGGCCCAAGCTAATACTCAGATGGCCCTTGCGAATAACGCGTATGCATTGGGAGACTTCAGTACTGCTCAAACAGACTATCAGAACGCGCTAAACGACGCCAACGCAGCTCAAAGTAGCCTCTCGACAATCGGAGGGGGAACCGACACGGCCACCTTCACAAGCATCTGGATAGAAGCCGTAGCAGTTCTGTTTGGCGGAATCGGCGCCCTCCTCGTAGGGTTCGCCGGGTTCAAGTACCTGAGGGTGAGGACGCGAGCAAGCGCCGGCTACGCTCCAAGCACGGCACCGAAGGCGTAGCTCCGTCACTTTTAATTTCTCCAACCCTAGTGAGGTTGCCAGGTCCGAAGCTATCGTTTTCTGTATCTTGTGCGATATAGCTTATATCAAGCCCACGGACCCGTAAAAGCGACTAGGTTGCGTCAACTTCGGCAGGAGTCAAAAGAAGACTGCTCATCTAGTCCTAGCGCCCGTCTTCACAGTGCTCCGAAGGGTCTCCTTCGACACTACATTCTCCACAGAATCGCCCAGAGACCGGTCCACGGCTACGAAGTCATCCAGGATATCGGGAGTAGAACCGAGGGAGCTTGGAGACCAGGCGCTGGCTCACTCTATCCGATTCTGAAGAAGCTAGAATCAGAAGGACTCATCGAAACCGAAGCGGGTCCCAGAGAAGAAGCGACCCGTCGAGTTTACCACATCACTCCCAAAGGAGTTCAGTCTCTCGCAGAGTCCAAAGAGATGTTCACCAACTTCCAGCACCGCTGGAGTTTCATGCGAAAAATCTTCATCGAGCTCATAGACCCCGAAAACCTTGCGAGCTTCTTCGTTGACAATTCCAATCGCCAATTTCAGCTCGCCCGAGAGATATTTGAGTCCAAGGCCTCGAAGATACCTGAACGCGACATCGAGTATATGCTGAAAGAGTATGCTCTGGGACTTGAGCGACAGCTCAGTTGGACCAACGTGAAGATACACGAGATCAAACCGAGGCTGATGGCCACAACAACCCGTCGGAAAGGAGCGAAGATGCAGTGATATCCCAGCAAGAGAGCGTACTCCTTCCAAGCCTATCCAAGCCCATAATCGTCGTTGACAAGCTTTCAAAGACATTCAGCAATGGCAAGATAATAGCCGTCGACAACATCAGCTTCGAAGTCAGGGAAGGCGAGATCTTCGGATTCCTGGGACCGAACGGCGCAGGCAAGACGACAACCATCAACATGCTCACAACAATCCTGCGACCCTCGTCAGGCAACGCGCAGGTCTGCGGCCAAGACGTTCACAAACACGCCGATGAGGTTCGTAGAAGTGTCGGCGTCGTGCCTCAAGAGTACACAGCCGACGAAGACATGACTGGCCACGACAACATACTTCTCTGCGCAGACCTCTACGGCCTTCCAAGGAGTGACTCCAAACCCCACGCAGACGAGCTGCTAAGGCTCGTCGAACTCCACGACGCGGCAAACCGGAAAGTCAACACCTACTCAGGAGGCATGCGAAGAAGACTCGAACTCGCATGCGGGCTCATCAACTATCCAAAACTCCTCTTCCTAGACGAGCCGACACTGGGACTGGACGTTCAGACTCGAGCGGCAGTCTGGAAATACATCCGAATGCTGAAGGAACAATATCACATGACGTTGTTTCTCACAACCCACTACATGGAGGAAGCAGACTCCCTCTGCGATAGGATCGCGATAATCGACCACGGCCATATCGTCAAGATAGGCTCTCCAGAAGAGCTGAAAGCCAGCATCGGCGGAGACGTCATAACTGTAACGGTCAGAGAAAGGGAGCCGGACATATCTTCTAACATTGCCCGTCTCGATCTAGTCAGGGATGTCAAGCAGACTGACGGAGCATATAGAGTCAAGGTGAAGCTGGGCGAAGAAGCGGCACCCCGGATAATGGATTTAATCCGGTCAAAAGGTTTGCACGTGACGAAGATCGCGTTGACCAAGCCAACCCTCGACGAGGCATATCTCGAATTCACAGGCCGAGAGCTGAGAGAGGAAGAGATTGACCGGATGCAGATGTTCAGCCAACGCCTGACGATGAGAAGAGCAAGATCATAGAGAGGCTTGGAGGATGGAGAAGAAGATGAGAGCCGGCGACGAGCCATCATTCAGAGAGGCAACCGTACAGGAAGAGCTCGCGAAACAACCCGGACGTGATATTCAAGAGTCCTCGAGCATATCTCTTAGGCTCAACACCAGCCCAGTTCACGGACTCTGGGCGCTTACAAAGAGGGACCTAAAGAAGTGGTACACCAACCCGTACCAGCTCCTGATCTCCCTGATACAACCGGCAGTCTGGTTGGGGCTCTTCGGCAAGGCTGTAAACTTCGGAGCCTTTGTCTCGAGCGCGGGGGCTAGTCAGGCACAGCAAGATGCGATCCTCTTGGGCATCTTCGGCACTACCAGCTATTTCTCCTTCTTGGCATGTGGGATGCTCGCATCCGTCATCCTCTTCAACTCGGCATTCGCCGGAATGTCGGTCGTCTTCGACCGGCGCTTCGGCTTCTTCAACAAGGCCCTGAGCACACCGGTCGGCCGCGGAACAATCGTAACAGCCAAGGTCCTCCAAAGCGTCGGACGATCCCTCGTACAGGCAGCAATAGTGCTAGCGATAGCCGTTGGGCTAGGAATGGACACCGCCCAGTTCAGCGTAGCCGGGCTCCTGGGTGCTTTCGGGTTTCTCTTCCTCATGGCCTTCGGACTCTCCTCACTCTTCGTAATGCTAGCCTTGAGGTCGAGCAACTGGCAGACTCAGATGGCGATCATCAACCTCCTCAATCTTCCACTACTCTTTGCGAGCAACTCGATCTTCCCGACCAAGCTCATGCCGGACTGGCTGCAGACAGTGGTCAAGGTCAGCCCGGTGAGCTATGCGAACGATGGAGTCAGACAACTACTCCTCGGAGCCTCAGGTCTGAACACTCTCTGGTTTGACTACGCCTACCTCTTCGGGTTCGCAGTCTTCTTCTCGATCGTTGGTATCGTCCTGTCATGGCGGCTCCTCTCGAAATAGTCAGTCCTTCCGCTCCAACGTTTGCGCCAATTCGGCTCCTCGGCGACTTCCAATTCAAGGATTCGAGTATTGATCGTCAAGTGAGCGGCCGATAGAAAACGCCACGCCAGACTCACGTGGAGAAACCAGTCCGCGAGGGACTCGGCAAAATCCTGTGCGGTAACGGGACCCCTATTCCAATCATCCGTTAGTTCTAGCAGGCACGCCCTGGCCTGACAAGACCAGACATCGTGCACTTGAGAGTCTTCGGAGAGAGGAAATGACCGTTCAACCAGATCTGAACACTGGACTCCTGAAACGGTTCGATCTTCTGATCATGCTCAGTGCCATAGTGACACTCTTCATAGCCCTCGGCACCGAGCCATGGTGGACCCTGAACGGGGCGACCACGAATAGTCTGTTCAGCATCCAGGTCTCACCCTTCTACCTCCACATCGACGCGATCGGCCTACCTACAACCGTACCGTCAGCAGTCGGCCTCGGATCCTTGACCCGGACGCTCCTGCTCCTCGGCTTCGTATCGCTTTTCGTAGCGAGTCTCAGGCCAACCGCCTGGTGGCGAAACCTAGCGGTCTACTTTGGTTTCGCTTCGCTCGCCGAACTATACCTCAGCTTTGTTCTCATGTACTACTGGGCAGAGACAGCGTTCGTCAATGCATATGGTGTCGTCCCACCTTACTACGGGACGACCTCTCTACAGGCAAACATCCTCGGTCTAGACCTCAGCTACTACACAACACCACTGGTCAGTGCGACGTTCCTCCTCCCATACTACCTCGGCTTCATCAGCATCGGACTGGTAATGGGCCGCACGATCATCAAGGCCGCTCAGGATCGATCCTTCCAGGTTCTGGCAGCCCTCCTCCCTGGCGGACGAGTACACGATGTCTACCTAACGCCACCCTACCATCACGTCTGGTTTTCCAGCCGAGACAGAGAGTTCAACCCACTTGCGGAAAACCCGGAGAGAATCAACGACGACGAGATGCTCGTCTCCTTCCAGAAGCTCTACGAGACAGTAGAACCCGGCGGAGGTCTCTCCATAACCCTCCCTGTCTGGGCGACAACTCTCGAAGATAGACTCGAGAAGCTGATGCCGCAAACAGGATTCGTAGCCGAGACCGAAGTGAAGAATAGAGACTCACAAAATCCTCAGACTGAGCTTCACTTCAGAAAACCTGTCAGAGAAGAACAGCCACCTCAAGCGGAGGAACAGACAACCGAAGAGACCGTGCCACCTCTCCCGGCCACGGAGCAACGTACACCACTTGAACAGCCCGAAGCTATAGACGAGCCTGTCCAGCCAGAACCCTTGCCAGTCTTGGAGGTTGCGGAGGAGCCCACTTGGGTCCCAACACGAATGACGCGTCTCGAACGGTCGATCTTGAAGGCAGCAGTAAAGACCATCACCGAGAAGCATGAGCCGGTCCACTATCGGGAACTCCTCAATCAGGTCTACATGGACCTGGTCGATCGCAAAATAGAATTCGACTCCGCGCGGCAGATAGAGACTACACTACTAGACCACAATGGCAGAGAACTCCTCCTAGTCGAGGAGGCAGACGAGACCAAATCGCGAGTCGTCAAGAAATGGTGGTTGGGCGACCAGAAGATGAGCCCTGACAAAAACCGCGGACTGCAAGCGCTGGACCGAGTAGTGGAAGCGAGACCGGGATTGGGCAGTCTGCCCAGTCTGCTAAAAGTATTCAGAAGATCCCACGCGCCGCGCCGCAGACCAGCGAGCGATACCGATGACGAAGATCCCCGTGATGAACAAGGCCGGACCTGATACCATGTAGACTCCACGCGAGTAACATGTGGCTTATTCTAGAGCCTCGAAGGCTACATTTTCCTTAGATGATGAGAGAATGACCAGTATACGTGTACTGCTCAGCCGCATCACTACAAAGAAAGTCCCGGCCCTCGCACTGGTGGTCGTGGGTCTTATGGGCATGGTCGCGGGAGTGCTCGCCGCTGTCATCACAGTTACCCCGAACAATTTCACCGGCGAAGTTGGTACTGTGCACACCAATACCGGAACAATGACAGTCGCGGACAACGGACTCTCAATCGTCTCAAACGTTCCAGGCTCGACCAACAGTTCTGCAACCTTCCTGACTTCCAGCAACAAGAACCTATACTGTAGCTGCACGAGTTTCGTAGCAGGGCACTGGATGGAGTCGATCGTATTCACCGACACGCAAACAGATTCGTCCGCCCACACCGTTAAGATCACCATCAACGATGGCGCTGCCTCACCAGGCGGTTCAGCCCTCATCGCTGCGGTCACCTTGACTCTCACGGGCCCGGGAGCCGGAGGAGGCACAGGAACCATAACAGCCTACATCGACCTAGGCACTGCTTCCATAACTGCCCCATTAACCGTCTACGTAAGCTCGACCTGAGAGACGATGGGGTCTCGGTTCTCCTCTAGGAGAACCAACCTCCACTTTTTCTTCAGAGCTTCATTGTGAGAATCTTCCATGAGGTCTTGTCCTCGCTAAGTTGCGGGCTACCTTCGAAATCTTCGCGTCAAGTGGGTGTAACTACCGTCTCTCTATTGGGGTTACGGAGGTTCCTTAGAATCTCCCTAGTCTGACCTTTGTAAAGACAAAGCTTGGGCAGAACAGCTCGTCATGTTCGTCTTATTAAGAGGGTTGGCTGGCTGGTGGCCGCGAAGGTGTGCTTAGCACTCTTGGCGCTGGTCTTCGCAGCAAGCGTCACAGTAAGCACTACCACGTACCAGGCCCAAGTTGGTTCAACCGTGAACGTTACGAACTCTCTCTTGGCGACCGACAAAGGATTCACAATAGCCACAACCGGATCAAGCAGTAGCGGCGCTTCGTGTTCCGCCCCCGTCACCTTCGGCCCCTCGCCAGGCGTCGCGAATACCGACATCACTGCGGGGCACTTGGTCTATGACGTCCAGGTGAACTCGACTTCGACAGCTCAGTCAAACACCCAGTTCAATGTGACATTTGTCCTGGGTTCGACAGTCTACGGACCCCTGTGCATCCAGACCCCTTCACCATCCTTAGATGGCCAGATAATAGACTGTAAGTTCGATATCGGATCGAACTCTCTTCCATCTTCTCCCTACTCGTTCAGAGTGATAATCGCCTAGTTCGCAGACCAGACCTTGACAATAACCGCATTCTGCCACGAAGGAATATTTCGTGGACAATCGGCCAGAAACTAGAAGAATCGCCTGGAATAAGCCCAGATCTCAAATCCAAGGTTCCGATTTGAAACCGCGACTTTCTCACGCTGATTCATGCCGATAACTTGTGCCAACGAAAACGGTCGACCAGCCGATTTTATGCCCTGAACGGCGAGACTCGCCCAGTCCGGTCTCACCTGGCGAGACCCTTGTCCAAAAATCTCAAGAACGTTGATGCTCGCGACGCGGAAGCGGTTTCTGGCGTTATGCGCCTTCGAACAGCCGCTCTATCTCGGTCAGCTTGGAGAGCGCCTCCATCCCCAGCAGGGTCGTCTGGAACTTCGACTTTCCCTCCTCGACTACCGTCTCCAGCATCCCCCGCAGCAAGAGTCTCGAGATGTACCTCTCCGCTGCGACGAAGTTGATATTCGACCGGTAGACGATCTCCGTCTTCGACGCCCTCCTCGCCGCCACCTGTAGAATATCCCGTATGATGACGAGGGAGTCGCGAGGCCTCGGGTTCAACGATGTTCTACGAGAACGGTGGAGAGGGGAGAATGCTTTTAGTTCTTTCCATCATCTTCGAGCAAATACCAATTATCTTTCCGGGCTAGAAGCTGGACGGGCGCAGCTGCTCATCAACGTAGCCAGTCTTCTCAGTCTTCAGCCAGAGCC
Source organism: archaeon 13_2_20CM_2_53_6 (assembly GCA_001915065.1). Taxonomy (GTDB): domain Archaea; phylum Thermoproteota; class Bathyarchaeia; order 40CM-2-53-6; family 40CM-2-53-6; genus 40CM-2-53-6. Next base: position 7,072 of record MNDT01000012.1, read on the forward strand.
TCGCCCCCTTACGTAATATCAGGACCATCGCCGCAAGATTCGCGAGAGAGACGAGGGTAGCGTAGGGATAGGTCGCCACGACAAGGCCTAGATGCGAGACCACATCGGTCCTTGCCGAAGAGAAGACAGCAGCAAGCAGGCTCCCAACATAGACGAGGTTGAGCACAACCATGACAGACAACAACGGCAGCAGTGTGCCGAGAGGCAGTCCCACCCTCACTATCCCGAGCCCGAGAAGAAGCCAAGCAGCAAAGGTCAACACCGCCAGTATCGGACTCATCATCAACACCTGCATATCCAACGCCTTCACCAGTGACATGGACCTCCAAGCGTCCCAGTGCTTGATCCCCGTCAACATGTTCCCACCCGACCAGCGAATCCGCTGACGGAACAGGCTGCCGACCTTGGCAGGCATCTCTTGCCAGCACTCGACCGGAGCCAGTCTAGTCGCGATGTGCGCCCTAGCAAACCTCACAGACAACTCCGCGTCCTCAACCAGCGACTTTGCATCCCAGAGTCCAACCTTCTCCAGCGCGCTCCTCCGAAAGAAAGTGTTAGACCCGGAAAAGGTGACGAAGAGCCTCAACGCATACTTTCCATCATTGGACAGGCGATACACGAAATTCTCGTACGCCGCCAGTCTCGACACAACGCTCTCACGCAGATTCAAAACCCTGTGGTAACCATGCACCGCTCCAGTCTCCGGATTGTTGAAGTATCTGAGAGCCTTCGTCACAGCCAGCGGCTCGGGAATATCGTCCGCATCAAACGTCGCAACTATCTCCCCCGTGGACTGGTGGAAAGCATAGTTGAGTGCATCGCCCTTCCCGAGACTAGAGTCGCGGTGAAAGACTTTGATCCATGGATATCTCTGGGAATATCCTCTACAGATCTCCAAGGTCCGGTCTATGGACTCGTCCTCTACAACGATCACCTCCAGGTTCTCTCTGGGATATTCCAGACGGACTAGTGATTCAAGTAGTCTTCCGATGACCTTCTCCTCGTTCTTTACCGGCACGAGGACGGACACGTTCGGGGGATCCCAATCCTCGCCCGGATCCTCGCCGAAGCCCCGCTTCTTGTAACGCCACACCCCTATCACGATGATCGGAGTGGCATAGGCGAAGTAGGCTAGAAACAAGATCGTGAGGCCGAATACGAACCAGTTGGCTAAGCTCACTTTCTCTTCTAGCTCGGTCCCGGCGTTCTCAATCTTGAGCCTATTTATTATCTTAGAAGCGAGCCTTACCGACCCTGAGGAGAGAGAATAGAATCTCGCTTGATCTCATCACCTGCTCCGAACGATCAGATGAAAGGCTTGGTGTTTCCAGCGGGTCCGAGTAGAAAGCCCAAGAGATCTAGGCTGGACCAACCCGGATTTTCCATTCTATACTGACAAAAAGTAGAAACTTGAGGGTATCCAACCGCTCCCAATCCTCCGCATTTATACTCGATTCACAAGTTTAAGCCTGAAAACGTACCTGGTACGCCAGCGATATCCGGCGATTACTCGCAAGATACTGTGGATATCCGGAGATCGACTAGCCCCGAATTTATTGCTTTCCGTCAATAAGAATGAATCATATTCCTCAAAGCACACACAACCGGAGAAAAAAATTGGGAAAGCTAATGATCTCTCTGAGCGACCAGGCGGAAAACCTAGTACGTCACGAAGTCGAGCGTGTCTACCACGGCCGAGTAGGCGGACTCTCAATATTCTTCGAACAAGTACTTCGAAGCTACTTCACCACCAACGGAAAACAATCGAAACCCATCCACACGAAAAACGGCAAGAACTAGTCGCCCGGAACGGACATAGAAATCTCGAATAGCAGACCGACACTCTGCGCCAGACAGCGGGCTCTCTAAACCTCGCAACACTACCCGTCATCTCATGCGGCCACCTCGCCACAAGCAAGAAAGCTAGAACCCCATGCCATACAACTGGCGAAAAGAATACGCTGATTGCTATTTTCGCGGAAGCCTAGCTACCAGAGGTCGTAACCCGATTGCTCGGTGCTCCAGGGCTCGAACAAAGCTGGGAAGCTCCTCGACAGAGCGGACCTCAGTCCGCGCGAGCGACCTCATTCTGCTCCAGAGCCTCAAATCACTCTTCACCCCCCTCTGAGAGAGTTCCTTGTAGAGCCATGTCTCGAGCTTCTTGCCCTCTCGGTCAAAGTCAGTGAGCAGAATCGCCTCCGATGATCCGTTGAGCCTCTCTAGGAAGTCGTGCCTAGATTCTCCTCTCGCCTTTAGACAGTATATTGTCCCTCTGACCCCAAGCTTCCGGAGCGCCGCCTCATCTCTCCGCCCTTCGACAATAATCGGGACTCCCGATTCCGACAGTGTCCGCAACTCGTCAAAGAGCCTCTCTGTTTCTTCCATCTTCCAAGCGTAGTATTCGGCCCGAGGGTTTCGTACACGGGCCGGATCCTTGTAGGGGGAGAGTCCCGCCATCCTGCTTAGCCTGCTCCCAGCCTACTCATCTCTCTAAGCGGCTCTGGATGTTTCCTGAAATATTCTCTCACGGGGGTGAGCTTTTCGGAGAGTATTCTGGAAATGTTAGTCTTCAGATCCTTTGGATGGATCTTGCCAGCCGCGAAAGCTTCTTCGAGTTGTTGATATGTCTCTGTTTCCATTTTTCCTCCATACTTCGGATCCCGCTCCAGCTGGATTCCGCCGTGGCCTCGGAATACCAGAATGCGGAAGTACTCCAGTATCGGATTCCCTTCTACGACGCCCGCTGGGCAGAAGGCGCGCTGTATCTTCTGCTCCACTACTTCGGGCTCGTCGTGAATGAATATGTTGTCTTCTGGCTTGCTCTTGGACATTTTGGCGGCTATCACCCGGTTGAGTTTTGGGTCTTCGTCGTAGCTTCCTGCGGCCGTGTCCGGGACCCCGTGGAGTCCCATGAGAATCGGCGTATGCAGGCTAACCGGTTTACCCCAGCCGAGTCTCTCTCCCGCTTCGCGTGCGAGTATGTGGGCTTTCCGCTGGTCTATCCCAGCACACGCCACGTCCAGTCGCATCTCGAATATGTCGGCTGCCTGCATGCACGGGTAGAAGATCGCCGCTGCGTCTGTGTCTGTTGATTTCATGTCGCGCCCCATTATCGGGATCGCTCTCAGTACTCTCTGCGTCGAGACGGTTCGGGCGACTCGGAGGACCCGCTCCCAATACTCCTTCCTGTCGGCAAGATCTGATGCCCAGACGTATTCGACCTTCTCCCTAGGAACGCCTAGAGCCGTGAAGCAGTGCTGGAAGTATTCGCCCGTCGTCCTGATCTTCTGCAGGTCCCCCCCGTACTTGTTGTTGATCATCGAGTGATAGTCTGCTAGGAAGATCGTAAACTGGAATCCTGCCCTTATCAGATCCTGTATCTTGTCGCCGCAGACGAGCCCTTGGCCGATGTGCATCATTCCGTGCAGGCTATCGCCCGCATTCCGGAGCACTCGAAACCCCAGTAAGCCCGGGGTCTTTCATTCTCCACCAAGAGCCGTTCCAGTTCCCCTCTCTGAATGATCTCGACCGTCCCCCTAGTCGCTAGTTGCACTCGCTCGTCCGGGTCCATTCTGGCCTCCTACCAGTTGCCCGCTCCCGCTCGGCTAAAAGCCTGTAGCAAGAGGGAAAGCCGGACACCAAGGTGGGCGAGTTTCGCATTGGAGGCGTCTCACGCTCGCCCAGGAAGGATGACCACCCCGTCATCGTAATAACTGTTCCACGAACGATGCTCTCTAGGGCCAGCCTACGCTATCTGAGAGCCTCGGCTCAACTCGTCCGGAAAGACTATCGTCCTACTTGAGGGGCACATACATGCTTGATCGAGACGCGCCGATTCCAGGAGTCCCGTGGACGACTTTCTGGTTCGTAATAGCGAATTCTCCGATGTAGTGTCCTACCATCTCAGGCTTGATCTCGATCGCGACAAACTCCTTGCCAGAGTGGAGCTGCAGCGTCAGCCCGAGCATCTCTGGAATGACTATCATGTCGCGGCAGTGCGTCTTCACAGCAGCCGGCTTTCCACCGTTCTCCTTCCTCGCACGTCGTACATGCTCCATCAGTGTCCGCTGATCATTAGTCAGACCCTTGACAAGGGATCTGCGCTGTCGCGACGGGAGGAGCTTTATGAATTCGTCCATCGACATGGAGCGCAGCTCATCCACCGAGTGGCCACGGTAGGTGAATTGTCTAGGCATAACTCCTCTCCAGCTGTCCCAAACTCTTCATCGCGATCTCCATATTAAGACTGTTCCGTAGCCTAGCGTGCGGATCGACGCTTCGCACGTCCCGTCTGGCGGGCGGCAATGTTCCCCACCTTCCTCCCTGGGGAGGTCCAGCGGCCAACTGTAGTTGGCTTGCCTGCGTGTTTGTGTCTCCCGCCTCCGTGGGGGTGGGAGGCTGATATCATTGCCTGACCCTTAACAACAGGCCATTTGCGACCGCGAGACTTTTGCAAGTACCATTTGGGACCAGCCTTGAGGAAAGGCTTCTCAGTTCGTCCCGCTCCCGCAACTACTCCAATTACCGCACGGCACTTGTCGTTGAGGTGCAATGTCCGACCGGAAGGCATGCGAAGCTCTGTTCCGGCCGCCGTGTGAGAGACAACCATGGCGAAAGTGCCAGAGGATCGAGCCAGAGTACCCCCATCGCCTGGCCGTAGTTCAATGTTGCAGATCATCGTCCCCTCCGGAATCTTTCCCAGTGACTTGATATTTCCGGTCTCGGCGGGTACTTCGCTCCCAATCTCGATCTTCTGCCCGACAAACAAGCCCTCGGGCGCTGGAAGATAGACGTCCTCGCTGCCGCCTACCGCGAGCCGTGCTAGAGGTGCTCCGCGTGCGACTTCGTGAACCAGGTCTCTGACCCAGCCGGTGGAGTGCCCGTTTACAGAGTTGTAGCCGACGGGATGGAGCCTGCGATGAGTGGGGGCCCTGAAGGGGAAGTAGCCCCTTCCCCTCCTCTGCACAAGAATGTTCTTGCCCATACTATACCATCTCTCCTAGAGAAGGCCCAGTTTCACTGCCAGATCTGAGGCTTTCGATTCTGGGCTGAGCTTGACGTAGGCCTTCTTTCTTCCCTCTGGCGTCGTCAGGGTGAATACTCGAGATACTTTGACTTCGTACAATTTCTCTACAGCCCGCTTTACGTCGTGCTTGGTTGCCTTGTTGTTGACGATGAAAGTGACTTTGTTCTCTCCCTCGATGAGCTTGACGGTGTCCTCTGACATCATCGGATAGATGACGACCAGTTCGGGTTCGAGCCTCGCCATCTTACTCACTCATTCTTCTCCGCAATCTTCTTGACCGCGGATTCGCTCCATATTGTCAGTCTGCCTGGATGTGTACCGGGAGCCAGCATCTCCACGCTAAGCTCGTCGGCTCTGATCACGTTCACACCCTCGAAGTTTCTGAGAGCCTTCCTAGCGGTCTTATCGTCTCCTACGACTATCAAGGGTCCGACGGCGTGGACCCGGCGGCCCGACTTTATCCTCTTGCTTCTCCTCACTCTGAGAACATCATCCCATACCCCAACCGCTGAGAGGAAGTGTTTTGCCTCGGATGATTTTGAGAGTCCTTCGACTTTGTCACTTACGACTAGGGGCAGCCGTCTTTCTTGGTTGAACTTGTGTCCCCGTTGTCGTACAATCTCGTCAGATGCGGTCGCCGCAATCGCTGATCTCAGAGCCAATCTTCTCTCTTTCCTGTTTATCTGTTTAGCAATCTTCTTTGCTGTCACTGGCGGAAAAGCCATTCTGCCCCCCACCGTACCTGGGGCAAACGCGGCAGTGCCCGATAGTGGTCCATGCCCTCCTATTCGTGGAACCCTGGATATTCCGCGGCCGACTCCGAACCCTTCCGCCGTCGTGCGTTTGCCGGCCATGAGATTCCGGCCTTGAGGCTGAAAGCGGTGAGACTGTTGGGCGATGGAGGCTTTCTGGATGATGTCGAGGCGAAGACGTGTTTCGAAGACAGTCGGGAGTGAGATTTCGCCTGTCGGCTTGCCCTCAATGTCCAACACTTGTGCGGCTCGAGCCTGGTGGTCTGACAATCTCGATTAGACTCCCTGCTTCGACGAGAGGTTCAGCTGTTCGATCTTGGGCGGGTCTCTGACCGGAGTTCCTCGTGCGGGATGTCGTAGCGCTACGAGTCGCCTAGCGGGTCCCGGAATCGTCCCACGCAGTACTGCGTACTCTGTCTTGACTGGCCCATATCGGAGAAATCCTCCCTTCGGGGTCACTTCGGCCCCATTGTCGCCCATCTTTAGAATCTCCTTGTTGTACTCGGTTCTCTGAGCGAAGCCCATCTGGCCGGCTCTTGGAACAGAGTACATTACGTAATGAGGATGCCACGGGCCAATCGATCCGACTCCCCTAACCGTCTTTCTCGACTTGTGTTTGAGCTTCTTTATTCCCCATCTCTTGACCGGCCCCTGGATTCCTTTACCTTTTGTGATCGAGATGACGTCTACGTCGCCTCCCTCCTTGAAGACCTCGGAGATCTTCAGGTCCTTTCCCAGAATCTTCTTGCCAAACTCCAGTTGATCCTGTACCGTTCCTCCATCGATCTTAACTTCAAAGAGATCCGGCGTCTTCCTGCCGATCGTCGTGGTTCGGGGTCTGCTGGCGACTACGGCTCGGACTTCTGCGAGTTTATCTTTAGAAGCCTCCAGTTTCTCCCAACCTTTAGAATCGTCAAACTTTTCAGGCGTCTTGATTATCCGATGGAGATCCTTGTCTTGGTCGTTCGACCAGACTTCTCCAAGCGTGCGGAGCCCAGCGTTCGAGGCCGCGTAGAATCGTAGCGCCGCAACTTTGAGTGGGGGCGTCTCAATGACGGTAACTGGGAACGTCACTTCTTTGCCGTAGTTGAGGGATCCTTGACGGTTATCTACGATCGTAGCGTGAGTCGTTCCTGCCTTGAAGCCGGCGAAGCCCAGGAGACGAGTCGGACCTTCATATTCCGGCCAATAGCGGATCCTAGGGGCCCAGTGGCTGGCGCGTCCGCGTGGAAGGTATGCGAGCGATCCTCTTCTGGGAGCGCTATATTTCCTGTGTCCCATCTAGCTCTCCCCCAAGAGATTCAGCACCGACAGTGTCGCTATTAGCGCCTCTTCAGTCCGGACGGTTTCTACTCCTTGGTCGGGAATCGTGTTGAGGTTGAAGTCGCACTCCTCCCCAACATCGAAGCCACCAATCCTGAGAATCTGAGGGACCCCCTGATCGGGGGATCCGAACAGGACCATTGGTCGCTGTGCAGATCTCCAGCGGACGCTCACGTCTTGCATAGCTTCGCGTATGGTCCTCCCGCTACGAGATGTGGAGATTGTCAAGTCGCGTCGTTCCTTTCTTATGAGCCCGCCTAGTGTGGAATCTGTGTTTGTGACTCTGAAACTCCAATATATAGGTAACCGGCTCGCATCGACGAGTTCTCCTTGGAGATGAGGCTCGGTGCGGGTGAGCCGGACGGTGACTCTTTCATGGGGTTTCAACCTCGAAGCCACTCTCATCGGCGATTTGAAACCTGCGTTGACTACGGATGATGCTCCAGTTTCGATCACTGAGGCTTCTCGGACGAGGCCTATTCGAGGTGTTTCGATTCCCGGGTGGCTGGGCAGCCGTAGAGGTGGAAGGGTGCCTGCAAACTGGAGGTCTGGATCTCGGGCGAACAGTTCTCTTCGCATGTATTGGGGAGTCTCTTGGTAGACGAGTAGTTTCTCGAAGAGTCGACCCTCCTGTTTCGAGATTCTGTCCTTGCCGTCATTGTAGACGACTACTTCGTCGACCCGGAAGATCGCCAATGCCCTGGCAATAATACCCACTCGGCCGGTTTTTTCCCGCAGGTGTGGGATATCTCTTGTAAAGGAGGCGGGGAGTGCTACGGAGAGCCGTTGCGGTCTTCTTGGAGGCTCCAGCATGGGATGTCTGGAGTGGCCTGCGGCATAAGATACTTAGCGGCAAATTAAGCATCGTCCTTGACAGCACTGGGCTCTTTCAAGATGAAGATTGACCTCGACAACTTGGACCTTGTCGCCAAAATCGATCGGTCTGACATGATTGGCGCCGTTAATCATTTTCCAGATGCTTTCAAACGTCGAACAGACGTAATGGTTGGAGAGTTGAGGGGCGGTCGATCCGGAATTCGTAGTCTGGTCTTGATGGGAATGGGCGGATCCGCAAGTGCAGGAGATGTGGTTCTGGACTGGCTCCGCGACGAGCTCAAGATTCCCGCTCTTGTTCATCGGGAGCCGGGTCTGCCTGGCTTTGTGAATCATGGAACGTTGTTTGTTGGAATCAGCTACTCTGGTAATACCTCGGAGACATTGAACGCGTTTCGAGCCGCGAAGAGTCGGCGAGCCCATGTGATTGGAGTCGGAACGGGCGGAAAGCTCTCAGACCTGTGTTCCCAGCTCGGTGCGCCCTTCCTAGAGGTGGAACCAGCCCTTGCTCCGAGGGCGGCGCTAGGTCAACTGATTGTTGCGGCCGCTTCCGTTCTTGAAAATCTAGGCCTAGTCCGATCAGTCGTCCGCGAAATGTCCGAGGTAGGTGCAGAACTAACTGGCCTCATGGGACAGTTTAGGGGTCAGACGCCATTGGAAAAGAACCCTGCGAAGCGATTAGCGACCGACCTTCTCTATCACTTTATCGTGCTATACTCGTTGCAGAGAATGTCGTCGGTCGCTCGTCGATTCAAGAATCAGCTGGCGGAGAACAGCAAGGAGTTGGCAAAGTACGATATTTTGCCAGAGGCGTGTCACAACGGGATCGAAGCTTGGCGCGGTTCAACTCGTAGTATGCTTCCAGTCATTATCCGTGACGGCGACGAGTCGGCCTTCGAGCGTTCGATAGTGGAAGCCTTCAAGTCAACCATATCTTCCGTCGCGAAGGCTCACCCTATGGAGGTGCGATTGCCAGGTCGGGGACGGCTTGCCAGACTGCTCTTCCCCATTTTCTTCCTCGATTATGCCTCAGTCTATCTTGCCATCCTGAAGAGGATTGATCCTACGCCGACGGAACTCATTGAAGAGTACAAGAGTAGGTTGGCAAGTCGAAGGGGGAGATAGTGATTATCCTTTTGCGACTCCGATTGGAGTCATCCGGACAACTTTCCTTCCTATGCCCAACTGGTGGCTAACCTCGGCGACTCTGTCTACGTCCTTGTAAGCCTCGGGCGCTTCCTCCGCGAGCACCTCCATACTCGCGGCCCTGATCACGATCCCACGGCTTTCAAGCGATCTCTTCAGCTCCGCCCCACGCCACTTGCGTTTTGCAGCTGATCGACTCATGAATCTGCCTGCACCGTGAGCGGTTGTTCCAAAGCTTAGCTCCATAGCCTTGGGCGTGCCGACCAGCACCCAGCTGCTTGTCCCCATGCTTCCCGGGATGAGTACGGGCTGGCCGACGTCTCTATATTCGGACGGGACATCGGGGTGTCCGGGCGGGAAGGCTCGAGTTGCGCCTTTCCGGTGAACTATGACCTTTGTTGGCTTGCCGTCAATCTTGTGTGATTCCACCTTTGCGACGTTGTGGCAGACATCATAGACTATCCGCATATCCATCGAGTCTGCTGTTCGTTGGAATACTTTCTCGAATGCCTGACGGAGGCGGACGTTGTATTTTCCTATGGCACGTTCCATTACTTTCAGATAGTCGCTGCAGGTCTGGTGTCCGTAGCCTCTGCTTCCTGTATGGATCAAAACGAGGATGTGGCCTTCTTTGTGAATGCCTAGGCGTTCGGCCGTGTGCTTGTCGAATATCTTGTTGGCGCGTTCGATCTCGATGAAGTGGTTTCCGCTCCCGAGGCTTCCCAGTTGTGGTGCTCCTCGCGACCTTGCGTTGTTGGATACTTTCGACGGGTCCGCGGCCTCCATGCAGCCCTCTTCCTCGATGGTCCTCGGATCCTCAGGCCAGGCGTATCCCTTGTCAATGGCCCAGTCGAGACCATCTGTGACAGCCTTGTCAAGCTCCATAGGCGTGAGCCGGATCTGGCCCCTGCTGCCCAGGCCGGATGGGATGAAGTTGAATATCGTGTCGACAAGTTTCGCCAGCGAAGGACGGACATCTTCCTCTGTGAGATTTGTCCGGATTAGCCTAACTCCGCAGTTAATGTCATAGCCGACCCCGCCCGGGCTGATCAGTCCCTCATCATAGTCAGTGGCAGCAACTCCACCAATGGGAAAGCCGTACCCCTCGTGGCCGTCCGGCATCGTGATTGCATAGTTGTAGATCCCGTCTAGGTGGGTTACGTTGACGCACTGCTGGATGGTTCTGTCGGTACGCATCTTGGCAAGGAGGTCTTCGTCGGCGTAGATTCTCGCCGGGACCTTCATTCCTGGCTGAAAGTCTGGGGCTACTTCCCAGATGTTTTCAGCTACCCGCGTGAGAGGAATATTCGAACTAGATCTACTTGCAGAACTCATTTCTTGGGCCATCATCCAACGGTCAATTGGAGCGGTGTCGACTCAGCTATAAGTATCGTTGGTCCGGCTGGCTCCTAGCGCCCTCGGTGATTTTCAGCGCTGAGGCCGTCCTCCCTATAGGTCTAGGATGAATCGGACCGTCACGCTATCACGCTGTCTCTCGATCTGCATCTCATGATAGGTTACCCCCTTTATACCGAGTAGACCATTCGGTCGATGTCAAACTTGAGTAACAAGGCTTCCAGCCAGTCGTAGAGTAGTTCCTTCTCGTCGTGGCCTTCCACGCGAACACGCTCCATGTTCTTCGGTTCGACAGATCGAACGTTCAACATTATTTCGTAGAAGCCTTCTGCGGCGTGGGCGAAGGCTCCTTCGAGAGTTGGTCCCCAAGCCTCGATGTGCGCGTCGCTCGTATGCTCCAGAAATCTGTAACCTTCTACTGTTCTCCCTGGCGTATTCCGACCCAGCTGTGGGCTTGTTCTCGGGAACCGTTTATTAGGTGAGTTCTGGGGGAGAATTTTCTTTGACCCGAATGCGGTCTTCCGTGCCGGGATCACGCAATCGGCAGTTGCGTCCCGTGGGCCGAGTGGATTAGCCGCAAGTGTGGGTCTAGAGGCGCAGGCCTTGAGAGCCTGTGGCCCTTACGGGCCGCGTGGGTTCGAATCCCACTCCCGGCGCCAACAACATACTGAACAGAAAGTGTGAAGGATTTCTGGAGAAACGACTAGCCCCCCGGGGGGGTCGAGAAAAGATAACAGAAAAGAAAAAGTTAGCAGAAAAAGAAAGATAGTGTAGAGGAGGAATTTTCTCCGGTCTTCTGTACTCGCGGGATCTGCGTCGCGAAGAGCAACTGCTTTTCAGAATTTTGATGGAGGATCTCGCCAGATGGGATGGATTCCAGGCGGGTCTCATGATTCTGGGCGCAGAACTGGCTGATCAAGGGTTGTAGAAAGCGCGGGTTACGTGGAAGAGAATAGCGCAGAAATAGGGATCAGTGGACAGATTCGCGATCCGGGTTTATTCCAAGGTTGCAGATGCAGACGAGCGTTGTAATCGGGCGGTTTCTTACAGAAATGATTCACGCTCTCAGAAGAGTTCAACCCAGAAAATGGTCAACTCCCGGCTCGGCGAGGGAAGATCCGAAAAATATGACCCCTCAGGTCGCTCGTCAACTACGCAGGGGTACTAGTAGCTACGGCCGGTTGCGGGCAGGTCGCGATGTGTGCAGAGTACTTGTCTAGACGAATGTTCTCATGACACCTAGGGCACTGCAGTACCTTCATCTCCGATCGGACGTTCCTTCCTTTCCAATTTCTTCCTCTCAGTTTCTCAACACCTCTGGGTTTTCTATTGCAGGATGCAGAAGGGATTCGTTTTCAGCGCGAGATTTCTGCAGCCCGCTCCGATCTTAGCGCTGACGAGACGATATAAGGACTCTTTCACTGAGAGTCAGAGAGGGCCCGAACAGGTTCTATCGCACAGTCCTACCTGTAGTAGTCGGGAGGCTCCTTTCGTGTGAATGCCTTAGCGCCTGTCCTGAAGTCAGGACTTGTGATGGTGCGTAACAGCTCCTTGTACGCAACATTGAGAATACGGGTGGTGATCAGGCTTCCCCGTATTCTCTTGAAGCTGGCATTGGACGTGGGGGAAACGAGGCGTATCTCGTCCAAGATCTTTGCAACCCGATTCTCTATCCCTCCAGGCTCTTCAACATAGCTTACGAGGCCGAACAATCGAGCCTCCTCCGCGCGTAGGGCTGCTCCCGTCAGATTCATTTCGACGACCTTTCTGCCGATCATCGAGAACTGGCCGAATCCCGCAGAGATACAGCAGAGAGCTCCCACCCTCCCCCCGGAGAATGCAAACGTCGATCGGGTCGACGCTATCACGATGTCGGAGGCGAGAGCTATCTCCGCCCCCGCACCATACGCGGGTCCGTCCACAACTGAGAGGATGGGCTTCTCGCACTCGAAGAGTCGCCGCCAGAAAGGCTTGACCAAGCGATATACGAAGTCTCTAGCCTCCTTCCGAGTAGCGAATCCGCTTACCTCCTTAACATCGAGTCCAGCCGAGAATGCTCGCCCTTCACCTCTGATGACGATAATATGAACGGCCGGATCATTAGACGCGCTTGCCAAGGTTAGTTCGAGGCCCCTGAACATTCCCTTGGAGAGAGCGTTGAGGACACTGGGCCGGTTCATCGTAAGCCACGCGGTGTGGTCTCGAACGATGTAATCTACATCCTGACTGGTCGCCATTGTATTTTCACGATTCCTTGGACCTGAGCCTCGTCTGGCTGTATTTTTCGATTGTTTTCTCCAGTTCGAGAACATTTTTGAACCGCTTCGAAGAGGATATGGCGTAACGGTGCGAATTTCTGATTAATCTCCCGTACAATTCGAATCTCAAGCTGAAATCGATTCTGGATCGAGTGAACGGCGACGAGTACCTCCAGAGCCTATGGGAATGCATCAACGTCAACGCGGTACGGAGACTGGGTCTGTCGGATCACGGGCCCGTTCACTTCGCAATAGTCTCGAACATTGCCCTCAAGATACTCCGAAACCTGCTCGAGGCGGGAGTGAAGCCGAACATTGTTACTGACCATAGGATGACAGACGATGATGCGGAGGTCGTAGTGTTCCTCGGCGCGGTCTTGCACGACCTGGGAATGGTCGCGCACAGGGAGAACCACCACATGTTCAGTGTTCCCTTAGCGTTCCAGCTCTTGCCAGGCTTGCTGAAGGGGGTCTACGACGAAAGAGAACGGGCGATAATTACCGCTGAAACTCTACACGCAATATATGCACATGAGTCGGAGATCCCGCAGCTCACTCTTGAGGCGGGGGTGGTCAGAGTGGCAGACGCTCTGGATATGAAAGAAGGACGCGCCAGGATACCGTTCATTGCGGGAAAGAAGGATATTCATGCACTCTCAGCAATGTCGATCCGAGACGTGAAGATACGGAAGAGCAAACAGAAACCGGTCGTGGTCGAGATAAGTATGTACAACGAGTCCGGGATCTTCCAGGTTGACCAGTTGCTACGGAAGAAAATAGCTGGGACCAAGCTTGAAGGTTTCATCGAAGTCGTCGCGCAGGTCGAAAACCAGCAACGCAAGACAGTGCTCTCGAGGTACACTCTGGGTACTGTACCTGAAACGCCGACCGCTGAGGTTATTGTTCAGAAATAATAGAGGAAGGATTATCCTGGAATTGCAGGGGCTGAACGGTCTTGCTGCTACTCCACTTTTGCCAGTTTTCCGTAGCGTCCCACGTTGAGCTGGAGTTCTCCTCTGAAAGAGTCAACGTAGCCGTTCTGTATCTCGACAGTGTCGTTCACTGCTACCTTGGAAATGTTCTCGTTCCAGAGCGTAACCTTGACTGTGCCTGATTCGTCTTGAAGAGTTGCTGAAGCGACCTGCCCGGGGCCGAACTTAGTCTGCACTTCCCTGGGTGTTTCCATGTCGACGATCTTTCCCTTCACGTCCACCCTCCTCATTCCGGGTTTCAGCTCTGCGATCTTCATTGAACTATTCTCCTTTCACTACCTCGCCGGTCGCGAAATTGTTCCTCACGCTGGTGATTCGAACCTTGACCTTGTCCCCTGCATTGGTCCCAGGGACGAATATTACGAAGTTGTTGAAGCGGGCGATTCCATCTCCTCGTCGCCCAACAGACTCAACTGTAACATCGACCTCTTGACCCTCTTCGACCGGTGCGGGACCCCGCTCGCGTTCAGAGCTTCTTTCTCCACCACCTCCGCCCCCATATCCTCCTCCGCGGCCATAGCCTCCCCCACCCCCTCTGCCTCTACCGTATCCTCCTCCACCACTCCGGCCATAGCTTCCCCCTCTCCTCCCGTAGCTCCGGCGGGGTCGATCTTCCCTTCCCTCGTTTGACATGTTTCTATTTGTCCGATTGCCTGATTGAGCTGAGTTGAACGATTAGTCCATCAGTACGATAAACCAACGCTACAAACATGGTTTGCAAACAGAATTACTCCCATACCGACCTGACTTTGTTCAGACCCGTCCCGTGCCTGCCCGTTTTGTCGTTCCATATTAAAGATTTGACCTATGGGGTTCTGCTAACTCTTCGTCGGATGGGTTAGCTTCGAGGCATCGACTCCGGGGATTACCGTAGGCGTCGGGTTCCCCTTCACAGCTTCAACTGCTCCGCCTTG
>MNDT01000067.1 GCA_001915065.1 archaeon 13_2_20CM_2_53_6
AGCCGCGATGAGCAGATGCGCCGGAATGGTACTGGAGACGTTTTGTCCCCATGCGCTCTCCTGGACCCGTATGGACTCGGCGTATTGTTCTGGCCTAGACAGGCGCACGATCCGGATCAGGCATCGGACCAGCCTTAGGATAGGACCTTGGCTACTTCGCCCACGATTCTGTTCTTCTCGACATCTCTCTCTTCTCCAGTCTTCATGTCTCTGAGCCGGACCTTGTTTTCTTTGATTTCTCTCGGTCCGACGATCACGACGAGGCGCGCTTTGATGGAAGCGGCGTATTCCATCTGTTTCCTCAATGGTCGTTCTTTCAGGTCTCTGTCCGCTCGGACCCCGTCCACGCGGAGTAGTCTTAGAACTTCTATCGTCTCCTTTCTCACTTCAGAGCCTGCCATGACGACGAAGACTTGGCAGTTCTGGTCTGTGTCTGGGAAGAGCTCTTTCCTCTCCAGCGAGAGCATTAGTCGTTCGAAGCCTCCTGCCACTCCTGTCGCGGGCATGTCCCGCTTCCCGTATATTCTGCTCAGCTTGTCGAATCGTCCGCCGCCGAAGACCGCGCCTACGTCCTCGCCGGCCTGGTCGTAGGCCTCGAAGACCGTCCCATCATAGTAGCTTATTCCTCTGACGATTCCGAGGTCTATCTGAACCTTGGATGTCTTTCCGAGAGAGTCTACATTCTCTATGGTTCCCGTCAGCTCTCGTAGCCCTAGGCTGATCATCTCGTTCTTGGGCAGCTTGTTCTCCAGACTCGGAAGGACTTCGTTAGGCTTTCCCGAGATATCCGCGAAACCTATGACGCGTTTGACCTTCTCTTTGGATAGTCCTGCGCGGCCCAGCTCTGCCTCGGACGCTTCGGGTCCCTTCTTGCCCATACCATCGACGATACGCAGCATTCTCTCGAGTTGCTCTTGAGAGCGGACGTCGATGCTCTGGAGGAAGCCCTCGACAAGTTTCCGGTTGCTGATCCGGACCTCGTGGTCGGTTAGTCCTACGCTGTCGAGTATATCGGAGCCGATCGCGATGATCTCCGCGTCTGCGGACGGTTCCGCTACTCCGTAGATTTCCGCGTCCCACTGGGTGTGGTATCGGTATCTTGCGAACTGGGGTTCGTCGTATCGCCAGACTCCGCCGATGCTTCCGATCTTTATGGGTTCGGGCAGGTCGAAACGGTTGGCCACCATCCGTGTCATGCCTACGGTCAGGTCGAACCGTAAGCCTAGGTTTCGGCCGGCCTTGTCTTTGAACCAGTAGATCTCCTCGCGGACTCCTGGGCCGGATTTGGCCTCTAGCGTCTCAAGGTTCTCGACCGGGCTTGGTTCGAGAAGTTGGAACGAGTAGCTCCAGAGCACTTGTCGGATCTTGTCGGCGAGCCATATCCTCCGGGCCATCTCGTCAGGCTCAATGTCTTTCATTCCGCGCGGAAGGGTGAATTGTGTCTCAGACGAGGACGAACGCCTTCACAGTGCCGGTTATTGTCCTTGGAAGTTTTCCGGATTCAGGGTGTAGTAGACTATGTCGGTGCGCCGGTCGATTACGGCTAGAACTAGATCCTTTCCGTCTTTGTTCGCCTTCGCGGATAGTCTTGCCAATTTCTCAAGCGTGGATTCTCCTCCTTCGAAGACGATGGAGACGAGGCGTCTCATGGCTCCTTTTCCGAAGCTCTCGAAATCGTAGCCGGCCTCGCCTTCCCGGACTAGGTATCCCCGGTCTCTGAGGTCGCGGTAGACGAGATATTTTGTCCATATCGCAGGTTTTCCGACGGAGAGTTTGGTCACGAGCTGCTGTAGTGATCTTGTCTGTTTCGTCTTCTCGTCAAGAACGTTGATCCTCTTCTTCTCTACGAGATAGAAGGTCTCGTAAGGGTTGAGGCTGATCTTTTCACCGGTCAGCGTGCCGAACGCTTTCTCTCGGAGATCCATCAGCTTTCCCGGTTCTCGGAGGAATACTTCTCCCTTGGACAGATAGGCCTCGAGCGCTTCGACAACCATTGGTGTCTGCTCGGTTTTTGCTTCCAAGGGTCCCGGAAAGTTGGACGGGGGCCTGGGCGGCTATAAAGCCATTCAAATAGAAAGGAGCGGGACTAGTGCCAGAGTTGCAATGACTGGTAAGGGTCTGGAGTCTGTCAGGTGGAGGAATGATATGCTGGAGGCGTTGGACCAGACTCTCCTCCCGGCTAGGCTGTCCTATGTCCGGTTGAGGAGTCTGGACGAGGTCTGTGATGCCATCAAGACGATGAAGGTTCGGGGAGCGCCATTGATCGGGGTCGTCGGAGCCTATGGTCTCGTCTTGTCTCTCAAGAAGATTAGGACTAGCGATCTTGCCGAGGCGAGGAGGTTGCTTCGAAAGTATGCTGATGTTTTGATCCAGACGCGGCCGACGGGAGTCAATCTTCGATGGGCCGTCGAGCGGGTCTTCAGCGTGTCGTCTCATGCCAAGACCGTCTCGTCCCTAAAAGGCAGTCTAGAAGCTGAGGCGGAGGCTGTTCTGAAGGGAGAGCTCGAGTCTGCGAGGAAGATCGGCGAGTACGGCGCTCGGCTCTTGGAGGATGGAGACACGGTTCTTACTCACTGCAACGCCGGGGCCCTGGCGACGGTTGGCTACGGGACTGCGCTCGCCGTGGTGAGGGCCGCCGTTGAAGAGGGCAAGGAGATCAGCGTGATCGCAACGGAGACGCGTCCGCTGCTGCAAGGGTCCAGACTCACGGCGTTTGAGCTGGCGCATGATGGGATTCCGGTGAGGATCATCTGTGACAGCGCGGCTGCGCAGGTGTTGGCGCGGGGTCTGGTTGACAAGGTTCTCGTCGGGGCTGATCGGATTCTCAAGACTGGTCACGTGACGAACAAGATTGGGACCCTGCCGATTGCCCTATCGGCCAAGTTCTATGGGGTCCCGTTCTACGCGGCCGCGCCGTTCTCTACTCTCGATTTCGAGACGGACCCGTCTAGGGTCGTGATTGAAGAGCGGGACCAGCGGGAGGTACTCTACTTCAAGGGTGCGCGTCTCGGGCCGAGGGGGGTGGAGGCTCTGAATCCCGCCTTTGATATTACGCCGCCGGAGCTGGTCTCGGGTATTGTTACGGATGTGGGGGTTGCGGGTCCGCCGCTGGGGGAGAGTCTCGGTTCGCTGGCGGGGCGGGTTTTGATGGTTTCCCGCTGATGATTGTACTTTTTCTACTCTGAAAGATAGGGGTTAGGCGGGTATCGCATTAATCTCTTTTTTTATGAGCTGCGTCCCGATCTCGACGGGAATGTTGCCTACCGACTCTATGCGCTGTTTCCACGTGTCGCCGATCGCGACGAGCACGTAGATTCCGATGACCTCCGCTTTTGCCTTGTAGGCGACCTTGATCATTGCCCGCTGTGTTTCTCCACTGTCTATGATGTCGTCGGCGATGAGTATGCCTTCGCCTTTCTTGAACGCGTCCTTGGACACGTAGAGGCTCTTCATTATCGCCGGGGGCATCACGTAGACTTCCTCGATGAATTCTCGGACTCCGATCTCACGGTTCTGTTTTGCTATGATGAGTCTCTTGCCTAGGCGTTGGGCAAGTAGTGTGGCGAGGGGTACTCCGTCGACTGCGGCGGTCATGACCTTGTTGATTCTCTTCCCGGCGAATGCGCCGACGGCCTGCTGGACCGCGCGCTCTAGCAGCATTGTGTCGTTGATTATTTCGGTGTTGTCGAAGAATCCTAGGTCGTCGAATTTTATTCTCTTGTGAAGTTCTCTTTCTAGTCCCATGTATTTCTGGAGTGTCTTGTTGATCTCTTCTGCGCGTTCTGCGGTTGGTAGTACGTGTCCTTTGACGTAGCGGCTGAGTACTGTCTCGGGGAGGTGTAGTATTCCTGAGAGTGCTCTGTATGTGTACTCTGTCTTTGCGAGATTGAGCAGCTCTATTGTCTGTAGTTTGTACTTGAGGTCGAGGATGCGCGACGTGTCTTTCATCGCTTGTGTCTGGCTTTAGCCTCTGTTACCATGTATAACGTTTTCCATTTTTTTTCTCCGCCTGCTCTTGACTATTCCTCTGCTGTTCTGGTATGTTCCATTGTACGTGTGTGTCGCGGGCGTGCCTAGTCTTAAGATGGAGAGTTGGATGAATCTCTCGCCCCTGGTGAGCCTGACTGGTCTATCTCCGGCATTATGGAGACTGACTGTGAGTTGGCCTTGGAAGCCGGGGTCGACTAGTGCAAGGCTCGCGACTATGCCTTCGCGGGCGAGGCTGGAGCGGATGTGGAGTATTCCGAGAAAATTTTCTGAGAGTTCTACCCGTTCGAGTGTCGCGGCCAGTCTCTGCTGGCCCGGGTTGAGTTCTAGATCCCGGTCAATTCGCAGGTCTACGCCGGCCGGGTTTAGTTTTGCTATTCTTGGCCGGATTTTTATCTGTCCGGTTTTTATCGCACTGGTTATTTCAGTGTCGGAGAGGGCCATTCCGGTCTTTGGATATCACGATTAGTCGCGATAAAATAGTTGGTGGATCAGCGTTGAATGCTAGAAGGAAGGATGCGGGTTCGGCGCCGTTTAGAAGCACGTCTGTAGGATCTCTTGCTGATCCCAAGATCTGGAAGAGAGGGGTTCGATACTTGAAAAGGAGGGACTCAGTGCTCGCCCGAATAATTGGCGCGACAGGTCCTATCCGGTTCGAACTGGATGATGACCACTACGAGGCGATTGTTGGCTCGATAGTCTTCCAGCAATTGGCCGGGTCTGCCGCGAGGGCGATCTTGAACAGGTTCAAGGGGTTGTATGGTGGGAGGCTGCCGAGTCCGAGCGAGTACCTGTCGACGGATATGGATAGGCTTCGGAAGGTTGGGTTGTCGCCGCAGAAGATCTCGTACATTCGGGATCTGGCTGAGAGGCTCATGGATGGGAGGCTGGATCTGGAACGGTTGGAGGGGTTGTCTGATGAGGAGGCGATGAGGGAGCTTGACGCTGTCCGAGGGATTGGACGGTGGACTGCGGAGATGTTCTTGATCTTCAAGCTGGGACGGACGGATGTGCTGCCGGTGGACGATCTCGGGTTGAGGAAGGCGGCGAAGCGGGCCTATCGTCTGCGGAAGCTTCCATCGAGAGAAAGATTCGAAAGGCTGGCGATGAACTGGCATCCATACTCGTCGATATCAACACTCTATCTCTGGAGGAGCACGGAGAAGCCGGAAGCTCCAGCAAAATGGTAGGCCATAGAAAAACTCTCGGGAGTATTTGCGCACAAGAGGCACTTTTGTGTCGCGGGAATTTTTTTATTTCTAAATCCTGATGGGGGGTCTCTCGCCGTTTGAAACGTTTCTGGGCGAGATAATCGATTTCTCGCGCAGAACTCGCTGATCAGCGTTTTCCAGTAAGTGCTGACGAGGGCCGTTCAAACGTGAATAAAGTGTTCTGTGGGACCCCCCTCCCAGATTCCAGATCAGGGCTTGTTTTGAACGATTTGTCCAGACGAGATTTTGCGTTTTAGATTTCGAGAGGTCGGTCGGGATCAGTTTTTCTCGCTCGTCGTGATTATCGGGACCTCACCGTGCCGGATGATGCCCTATCATTGATATTCAGCTAGGATTCTAATCGTGGCATCTGAGTCCAGATGTCTGCGTCTGCCGATTCTTCGCGAGAGCGTTATGCGGCTGTCGTCAAGGCTCTGCTTAGAGAGCCAGGTGTGACCCAGTCAAACAAGAAGGGATTCGGGTCGACCGCGCTATGGACCAACGGCAAGATTTTCGCATTGCTCTCTTCGAAGGGCGAGTTTGTAGTCAAACTATCAAGGCCGCGGGTTGATGCTCTTGTCGCTGCGGGTGAAGGCAAACGGTTCGAGCTAGGCCCCAGTCGAGTGATGAAAGAGTGGTTCGTGGTAGGGACGAAGGGAGAGGAGAAATGGTTGGCGCTTGCGAAAGAGGCGATGAAGGCTGTGAGTTCGAAATGCTGACCAATCTGGTCAGAGTTTGGAGACCATCCCAAACAGGGTATTGGTCGTCTTCCAGTTTCGAGTCGTGGCTCTAACCGACAGCGCCTTTTCTACTGCATTGTTGGAGAGCTTGGTTCTCCCATATCCACCGGGGCAGTACAGGTAGATCTCATGAGGGGCTGCATAGAATCGGTCTGGACCGGATGAGAGTGCTTCCAGGTTTTTCAGAGAATTCTTCCGCGCGGTTTCTGAGAGAAAAGTGACGTGTAGCTTCGTTGAATCGATGTCTTTCTCTTTCAAGAATGGGTTAATCGTGATCACCTTTCCCAATTCCTTGGATGTTTTGATGATGACTGGTGCGTCGAATCCAAAGTAGCGGTGGATTGTTTCGCCAATACTTTTCGAGACCGCGGCTGGGTTCTCTGTTTGGGTCTGAAAGACGATGTTTCCACTCTGGACGTAAGTCTGGACATTCCGAAAGCCAAGACCACTGCACAATTCTCGAAGACGATCCATCTTGATTGTTTTCTGTCCACTCACGTTGATGCCTCGCAGCATCGCGACGTAAGCTGGCATGCTTTGTTCCCGATCGAGTTGCTTCTAATCTGGGTTCTAAGGACATCGTCGGGCTTTCTCCTGGTGCAGGTTGCTCGCAGGGTGCGGAGGAGCCGTGCCGGGACCCTGGATTATTTCAGAGTCTCGGCGAGCTTGTCGAAGGATTCGTTCCAGCCCTGCGAAGCCATCTCACTGTCTCTGCCGGACGGAAAGCCTGTGTGCTTTAGAGTGAGCCTGGTCTTTCCCTGATACTCTTCGAATGTCACCGTAACCACAAATTCTAGTGGAAGGTCGGGGCTCATTCCATAGTGAGTAGCCGGGACCACGTTCCCTTTCTCGTCTGCAAAGCTGTCTGTGGCGACGATCCTCTGCAGTGGAACGATTTCGCGATAGACTCCAGTGCTCCAGTAGTCTTTGCCGTCAGGTGACCGCATGCAGTAGAGGTATTTTCCGCCCACTCGGAGGTCGATCTTGGCGAAGGGTGCTGTGAAGCTTCTGGGTCCCCACCAGGACTTTACCTGTTCGGGGTCCGTCCAGGCCTTCCAGACGCGTTCGCGGGGTGCGTCGAAGACCCGTACGATCCTTAGCTCCTTTTCATTCCTCGTTTGACTTTCCATCTTACTCGTCATTTTTTATCCTCTAGATGTTTGGCCAACCGGGCGAAGCGGTCGTCCCTTTGGTTAAATATGTTTGGAACCTTTGATTCAGTCGGTCTGCCGCTCGTTGAAGCGTGCCGGCTCGTTCTGCTGGACAATCCGTTGGATCCTGGAGGGTCGCGGAGGGGTCGGGAACCTATTTATTGAGGGAGTATGAAAGTCATACTTGGTAGAGGATGGAAGAGCCTGAGATTGCAATAGTGGGGACGAAGGGGCAGGTCGTCATACCCCAGCGGATCAGGAGAAAGCTGGGGATAAGCTCGAAGACGAAGCTTGCCGTCTACATGAGGGGAAACAAGCTTGTATTGACGAAGCTTGAGTTTCCGCACTTGGGCGAGGAGCTGAAGGGCCTGTTTCGAGAGATTGATGAGAATTACAAGAGAAGACGGAGGCCGACAGAGCGAGAGATACTGGCTTCGATACAATCGTACAGGGAAGAGAAGCGGAGAGAATAGGGCGTAGCAGATTCTGCGGGTTGTCGTGGACACTAATGTCTTGATATCAGCGCTTGTGGGTCATGGGAAGCCGAGGCGTCTGCTGACTGAGCTGCTGGAACGACACCAGATCGTCTCCTCTCCTCAGATGCTCGCTGAATTTGTGGAGGTCATGTCGAGAGAGAAGTTTGCCGAGGTGGGGAGATCCCGACTCGCTTCATTCCTATCAATCCTTGTCCGTAGAGCTACGATCGTTTCTGTCAAGCATACACGTAGAGTGATTGCTCAAGATCCGGAAGATGACATGGTTCTGAGCACGGCCCTCAAAGCAAGCGCGTCCTGCATAGTTTCCGGAGACGAGCATCTGCTGGGGTTGAAGAGTTTCAGGGGAGTGAAGATAGTAACCGTAGAGGAAATGCTGGAGACCCTAGGTCCCCGGACCGCAGCCAGCTAATGCTCAAAATGCCTGAAGGCATAAGTCCCTGCTGTAGTTTTCTGCGGCCGTGAAGCTGCCGAGCCGGCCAGATTCGCCAACGTTGAGGGCTCTTAACCGAAGGCTCCTGGCTTCGCAGTACCTCTCCCGGAAAGCCTCGGGGTCCCGCGCGGTTGTGAAGGTCGCGGAAGCATGCTGCGGCATAAACTCCCAGGACCTTCTCGAGAGCTATTCATCGTTCTGGGCTCGAATAGACCGGTTCCGGGATTCGGACCTTACGTCGGAACTCAGACCCAAGGGCGGGCTGGTCAGAACTTGGACTGTCCGATCCACGATGCATACCATTCCCGCCAAGGATTACTACGTACACGTTCTCGGTGGTCCGGGTAGACGGTTCCAGCCATGGTTCGACAATGCTGCGAAGAGACGTGGCATTCCCGACCGGGATTTCAGAGTTCGGTTTCTCTACCAGCCGCTGCTTGATCATATCAAGGGACGAACAGTAACGTCGAACGAGGTCAAGGAGTTCATGGTTGAAAGGCTTACGCAGCGTGGTCTGAAGGGCAGAATGAAGCTTCAGCGTGGATGGTCAAGTAAGCCCACCTATGGTCCGGCCTGGACTGGCGTGTCGGAGATGTCCCATCTCGGACTATTGGTCAACGCGGGACGGAAGGGTTCTGAGAGCCTCTGGATGAGCTCAGCCGACTACCTTGCCGCCGGGCGAAGTGTTCCCGATCCAGAAGAGTGCATGGTTGAGTTGGTGCGCAAGTACATCGAGTGTTACGGGCCTGTGAGTCGTGAAGACATCGCATACTGGTCGTTCCTTCTGAAAAAAGATGTGGACATGGCGCTTGAGGCGTTGAAGAAGGATCTGACCAATGAGGACTTGCATTCGGGTGGAGAATATTTCTCGTTCGGTGGAGCCTCTAGAGAGGCACCTGAGCCGCCTGGCGTGGTTATCCTTCCTGAATTTGATAGCCTGATGATGGGATACAAGGACAAGTCCAGGTTCCTTTCCCAGGACATAGTCAAGAAGGTCTTCGGGGGATTGGCGGCGGTCAACCGGACCATTCTTCTCGACGGGTTTGTCGCGGCAACCTGGAAGCGGAAGAGAAACTCTGCGGGAATGATGGTGGATGTGAGCCCGCTACGGACACTGAAAGCTGGAGAGAGAAGGTCGATTGAGGGAGAGTTCGCGAGCTACGCCGACTATCAAGGGACCAGTATCTCGGTTGAGTTCAAGTGATAGCCAAGGATAGCGTTGGCGGCTGTTAACAGATAGACGCTCGGGGCGTATGGCCTCTGGTTACACCGTCTTAATCGGTCTGGTCGTTAGAATCTGCGATGTCTGAGAGTGTGGCTGATACGAGTTCTCCGGGTCTAGCACGATCCCCAGGCTACGAAAGACCAGCTCAGAACGCTAGTGGAGAAGACCGGAAGCTTGGGGACGAGAAGGCGTTCGCTTCGCTTCTGACAGATACTGTTGTGGAGTCGATGGCGGACATTCTCGGCGAGAACGTCTTGTCGCTCTTGATATCGAAGGGAATGCTGGACAATGCGGAGAATCCGGGAGAGCTGGAGAGACAACTCTCCTTGACGTTCGGAAACGGGTCCGTGGTGCTGGAAAGAATGATTGTGAAGGCGCTCTACAGGAAACTAGGGATACGTTCCGATTCAACCATCGGCTTCGACTATGCTAAAGCCTTGGACGCGGCGAGGCACGTCTTCGGCGAGAGGCGCAAATGAATCTCACCGGACAAACCATCCGGGATTAGCCTAGAACCAGAAATAGGAAATGCCGGATCTGTGTCGCGAGAGTAGCCTGTATACCTAATTTCCTTAGATTTTTTCGGGGTCCGCAGAATTTAGCATGGAAATGAGGTCGTAGACGGCTGGCTAATCATTCGACGATAGGAGGATTAACGTGATCATGAGCAAGTTTCCAACTCTAAGGCATTTCTAAGGCGTTTTGCAGGGGACTAACAGGCCCCGCAACAGTGAGGACAAGCCTGCCTATGCCTATCTTCACTAAATCCCTAGTTCTACCCGGAGAAAATCTTTGACGCCATCCTTTCCGCTTACCTTAAGCCAGATAGGCCCTTGATCATGCTGCAATTCTAGGGTGAGTGTAAGGAAGGGACAGCAGAGTCGTTCAAGAGTGGCCCACTCCGATAATGCGGTGAAAAGCGAGCGATTGTTCGGGAAGCGAAACCCATAGCCGTTAGGTAGCTCCTCAATTTCAAGATTTCTTGGGAACAGGTCCCTCGCTAAGAAGTCGTGTCGTTTCCTCTGTTCTTGGTCGAGGGCTGAAATGTTGCAAGAAAAGGAAGAGATGTTCCTCGTCTGTGGGTTGTACCTAGGGTTGAACATTGAGCCTTATCGCTCTTTTTGTTGGGTCATACGTATCTCTCTATTGCGAAGCATCCGTTGGCGCATCCTACGCTGCAACAACCGCTATAGCTCGTAGTCTACTTCAGATAATCAGTTACTTTTCTGAAATATTTAAACAACGAAGTTCCTGCAAAGTAACTTGCTTATCCCATAGTTAGGATGATAATCATGCTCCGTCTAAGGTCGTCGTATTGAATCGTCCCTATCCTCTCTATACGTGATAGTTCCGGACACAGGTTCGTACAAGGCTTCGAATTCGGATGAATTACTGATCGTCCTCATTGCTGCGAATGCACGGATTCGCGCTTCAGGAAAAGCTTCCACAAGCCTGTTAGCCGCTCCCAGGAATGTTGCTCCTCGCGTTACAATATCATCGACTAACACGATCTCCTTCGGCTTCAGTTCAGAGATACTCCCTTGGACTCCCATCGTCTGATATTGTTCGGAAGGTCTTGGTCTATTTGACGCACCGCTCCAAGCCGCTTTCCTGATCGGTGTAACACGAGCAAGACATGCGACCGCTTGCTTCCCGATTCCTTTCTTCACTAGAGCTGAAGCAATTCTTTCCGGAACCCACAGACTGCCTGGCTGGGCCAAAGTGCTCTTTGGTACCGGAACCAGAATCGTGTTCGGCTGAAAGAATCCTGAAAACGGAAGGTTTGTCATATTTTCCTGAACCGTCGTTGCTATCCAGTCTGAAGTCTGTATCGGAGGGTCTTCGATGGAGCTATCGTTCTTAAGCGCATACATGACGTCGTTTGCGTTTTGAATCTCGGCGGAGGGCTCGGAGGATTCCAGCGGAGTGTAACATAGCAGGGAACCAAACTCAAGTAGGTCTATTCGCACGGTCCTAGATCTACACGGCTATCTTGATGATTCTCTTGGACGACGGCAGTGCGTCCATGATTCGCTCTGTGTCATCAAGCTCTATCGCGCCGTAGCTCATCATCTTCTTCGGCCAGTCCAAGGATGGGTTGTTCAAGATCGATTTCCAAATGAACAACGGCCTGCCAAGCCTCAAGGCTTCCCAGCCCTGATGAAGCGACCCACTGGTCTCACCTGCCTCGACAATGATTGAAGCATTTGCGACCAACGCCATCGTCCGGTTTCGCATAACAAAATTCTCTGGTCGCGTGGGATATCCGATCGGGAATTGCGAGATGACAAGATGGTTCGTCATCATTTCATGTTGAAGCTTCGAGTTCTCCTTAGGATAAGACTGATCTAGGGCCGTCCCAACGACTCCGATGGTGCGTCCCTTTTCTTCGATAGTCGCCTCATGGGCCGCTGTGTCGATGCCCTCAGCCAATCCGCTAACAATAATCACTCCTCTCCTGCTGAGTGTTTTCGCGATACCAGTAGCGACCTCGAGACCGGTCGCAGACGCTTTTCGCGATCCTACAATTGCAACCCTAGGTCTTGGGAGTGGGATCTCTATCGGACCCGCTGCAAAAATTTCTGGCGGCGCATATTTCCTCTCGACGTCGTTGAGCGGACCCAGTAGTTTTTCGGGGGTCAGGGTCAGGACTTTCTGTTGCATCGGGTTCAGACCCGCTCTTGGAGGCACATCACGAAACCTATCGTTCCATAAATTCGTAGGTCTGCTTCCATCTAGCCCTACTTGGCTGATGGGCCTCTTACGAGGAGATAACACAACTCGTTCGACGTTAAACGGGTCAAAATCGTATTTAAGGGTGAAACGCGTCCGAAACAACCACGTTTTCCATATTCACGTTTTGAATTGACTTGCTAATCTCATTCGGAAGCCTATCCAGAAGGAGGGTCAGAGGAAGCTTCATAGAACACGGTCCTTTCTTGCGCATTAGTTTCATCAGAATTTTTCGGGACTCTCCTGTCTTTCTGCTTCGAGAACGACTAACCATGCCATGCAAGCGCTCGATTGTAGAGTCTACTGTCGAATCTGCCAGCAACCAACCAACAGGGAGGTCCGATACCGATCCGACAACACGTTCATCGGCAGAGTGCTGGTCTGTCAGAATTGCGGCGAGAAGATCCTACAGCCGCTAGGCTCCGGAGCGGAGTGCCAAGACTGCTGACCCGGATAGCAGACATGTGGCTGTTGGATCTGCGAGAACCTCCAGAAGAGAGCCGCGACTGGTCCAGGCGAGAGCGTCGAACGAGTAGGGTCCCGCCCAAAAAGGCCGTGACACATAGGACCAAAACGGGCCGATTCAGGAAGTGAAACCTAGCCAGTCCCCAAGGGACAATGGGAGTGATTCCGATCCACCTTCATGCTCGTGAATATGACACACGCATCCCAGAGCTATCAATAATAGTCAGAGTGAGTCCAGAGTCTCTACTAGAGAGGAGTTTGTCCGAGCCCTCGCCGGCCCGTAATACAGCTTTTCAGGTCGATAGTCTCGAACTATTTCCTAATCACTGCCCAATATGGAGATAAAATAAACGGCCCTTCCCCCGGCAGCAACATCTAGATCGTTGAAACTGTCACGACGGGTTTTTCTGATAATCCTCATTGCAATTATCGCCGGTATTGAAGTCGTCACGGGCCTAGTCCTAGTACCCAGTTCTCCAGGATTCCCGTATCTGAGCCCAACCTACCAAGCGGAGAAGGCCACCTTCGAGTCACAGTCACAAAACAGTCTCGGGACAATCTATGAAGTCTGGTACGTCCAACCCATGACCGGAGAAATGAACACTTCTCTAATCGTATCTCTATCAGCCAACTCTCCTAACGCACACTTCTACGCAGTTTCGACGGTAGGAGTCAATTCTCCTTACGGCAACTTCAGCGCAACGATCGGTACTAGCAGGACCTGGCTGGCGCTTCCAGTTGCCTCCTGTCCTGTGACGCCTGATCCAACCTTTACGGACTTGGTTGTTTTACATGCGGATTCGCCGGTTGGCGACATTGTCTTCACCTTCCACTGCACCCAGGCTCCTGGAATAGTCGTCCTCGGAAACCCCCACGTAATCATCTCACAACTCGGTCACTCTACGACGTGCCCCTACAACTTGTCAATAGGGCCCGTCACTTATGTCAACGGTATCAACGCGACGGTATGGGTCCATAACATGGACGGATGCAGTGTCACACTGACCCACTACTACGTCATGGACATGCAAGGCGACGTCTACTCAAGGCTCAACTGGACGGCTCTAACCATCCCTCCAGGCCCTGGGGTTAGATTGACAGTTTTGATAGGGTCAGCATGCACATCATGTACTCTAACTGGCAACTCATTCTCTTTCCAGTACGTGAACCGGTATGTCATTCTCTTCGTAATGGCAAATAATGTGCAGTTCCATCAGACCACGGGCACGTCGTCAGGCAGTGAATCCCTGGCCACTAACAGTTGGGCTTTCGCGTCTAGCACGAACGTAACGCTGTCGTTGCAAAACCTTGGCTCGACCGCGATTACCTTTCTCTCATACAGTATCAATGATACGAGCGGAAACATCTGGAAGAACTCGGCATGGAACGCTGGACCCATCGCTCCCGGAGCAACGTACACTGCGAACATTGCCATTGGATATGGTCCCGGCGGCTGTGGCAGCGCGTGCACCTATACTGGAACCCCCGGCGCATTCAACACACTAGCTCAAGGCACTTGGTACAATGTGAAGCTCGTGACAGCACTCGGCACCACCTTCACTATAGGCTTCTAAGAGAGAAGCGGGGAAGGTGGTGCAGCGAGAGTGTGGCCTATCTGATTTGACTGTGAACTCGTTTTCAGGCAGAGATGGAACTTCCGTCTCGCTTATTGAGCTGTCTGACTGACTGTCGCGGTTCTTCTTATACGGAATTCGCTTAGCAGCACCAGAGCAACGAAAAGAATTGATGTGGTGATGAGGACGCTAGCATGTCGCTAGGAACAACTAGGGCCTCTTCAGTTCGTAGCGCATCCACAAGATTGCTGCTACAGCTACAGGAATTCCGATTATGACTAGACCCCATTCTAGTATTAGAATCGCGGAACTCACTACGTAGTCCAAGGTAAAGGTTGCAATAGGAATGTTCCAGTTGCCGTCGAGATAGACTTTGATGCAGAACGCGATGAAGAACAATAGTCCGCCTCCGCCGCCGCCCCTGCTCGTCCGCGAGCGTTTGCGAAAGAGACGATATCTTCTGCGTTCGTCGACGGGTATTCTCTTCCACCACAGCCGCCAGCCTAGGAATCCAGCTACGATTACGGGGATTCCGATCAAGAGGAGTTCCCAGAAGATCGTGTTGAGAATGAAGTTCACCAGGTTGGCCATTGTCCAGAGGTTCAGGGTCCTAGGCACTAAGCCTGTTGATTGTGCGTTTCCTGCGAACCACCAGAAGACATAGACTGCGCCCACAAAAGTCAAGATGCCCGCAGCTACAAACACGGCAACCATGGTCCAATGCTTCCTCATGAATCCCTTCCACTCAGAACCTTCCATCCCAACTGTCACTGCTCTTGGCCTCTCCCTTCTGGAATCGTTACAAAGAGAATCGAGCTGTCTACTTAAAGGGCAAACAGGTCGATAGAACGTACTGCGAATACTTGAGCGGGATTAGAGCTCTCACTCACTGAGGTGCCTGGCTGGAGATCGCGGATCTTCTTATCCGGAATCCAGCTAGGCCGAGCCCAGCACCTCAAAGTCTAGGGTAGCAAAAGGGTCCCCGGGACTCTCAACTACTCGGGACCAGACAAACGAGTAGGCTCCGAATAAAGGCCCGGTCCGAGTATGTTATCCGATCTTCTTGAAGTTGGATCGCTAGTTCCTGTTCCATGCGCGAGGGGTTGGCGTGCAGGCGTTCACGCCAGTCGCTCCGCTGACTCGACATCTGTAGTGTTGAGGAACCTTTCGGCCATTGCTCAGACACGAGAACGAAACTGCTTGTCAGCCTGGCCTCTTGATGATTGGAGTTTCAAGAAACAGAGGCCTAGGTGAAATAGACGTCGATTTCTTCGTTGGTGTCTTCGTCGTATTCTTTTGCACAACTGCAACCCTTTCGACACTCACGGCGTTCTATGGATGCGTTGACTGGGCTAGCCGTGGTCGTGAGTCGGTTCTTGGCGTGAGTGTAAGCATTTTCGCCAGACGATAACTTTCTTTGCGGATCGTCAAGGATGATTAGCGCCTTCCTGTTCGGGAAGTCGAGCTTTTCCGATGGAGTCTTAATGACGAGCATTTTGCCGAAATCACCGAATCGGATGTGTCTCGCGAGCTCATCCTTTGTCCGAAACCATCGCTCGCTATCGGAGTCTCTCTCGTTCCAGTGGACGGGGTTCTTCCTGGTCACAAGGATCTCGGTTCTTGCGGCTAATGTGAAGAGGATATTGAGGTCGAACTGAAACAGAACGGGTCCGTATAGATTTTTTTCGCGAGCTCGGTCGTGGATGTCAACATGATCGAGAAAGATGCGGTGCCAAATGCCATTTGTCTTATCGCTCTGATCAGAGAATTGTGCTGTGTGGTTGAGCCCGTGATCCTCGACAAATCCCCGAGATAGTAAACCACCCTGCTGCAGAAATGTGCGGCTTGTGGTCACCGAATTTGCGTGGTAAAGATGCTTTGCCCCGATCCGTTTCAGAACGCGGAATACGTCAGGTCCTTGTATGAGAATCCCCTTTCAACAGGGTCTAGGCGAGCTCATCAATGGATTCCAGTCAGTAGAAGCCACTGAGGAGCTAAGACTCTTCTCTTCCCTTTCAGCCTGACACGACCCTGGCCAAACAAATCGTCTAAGACAGTTTTGTACAGTCCACGGATTTCCCCGATTGGTTCGCTACTATCTTCACTTACCTCTTCATCACTTACCATCAGTAATCCTTAACTCCGCATCGTGAAACCGACACATCAGGGCATAGTGGCTGTGAGCAAGCGAAATCTGGCAAGTTACCTGTCTGCTTTTGATCTTGACCACTTCATGAAGGGTTTCGAGCATGATTTCGACAAACGACTCGAAGTCCAAAAGGCCATCTACCTTTTGCAAGAGTCTGGCGCAGACTTAGGATACCACTTCAGTTGGTACTTGAGAGGCCCATATTCCCCTACATTGGCCGATGATGCCTACTCCTTGCTGGGCGTACAGATGACGCGTTTTCTAACAGAAACCGAACCAATACCTCAAGATGTAATGCAGAAATTCCCGAACTTGATGCGCATCGTTAAGAGAAAATCCGGTACACCGAAAGAAGAGTCGCGCTGGCTGGAAATACTTTCGTCTGTACACTTCGTTATGAAGCACAGTTATCCCAGGCCCAGGACTGAGGACGAAGGCATAGACTACATTGCGAGATTGAAGGGAAACCGATTTTCGAAACCAGAAATTGAGGAATCATACGAAATTCTTCGGAAAATTGGATTCCTGAAATAGCGGTATCAACTTTGTCGGCTAGTCCCGAAGAAGCTAGCCGCAAGATAGAGAACATCAGAAAGAGACTTAACTTCTCTAAGAAGATCTACGATAATGTTCACGGGTACATAGACATCACGGAAGAAGAAAGACTAGTCATAGATTCACCGATATTTCAAAGACTTCGAAGAGTGTCCCATCTAGGTCTCGCAGATTTCGTATACCCTGGCGCTACTCACAGCAGATTCTCGCACAGTATCGGCTCACTTCATGTGATGAATAAGATCGCCATCTCATTGATCGAAGATGAAATTCTTGAAGATGATGATGTCTCAGAACTTAGGCTTGCTGCTCTGTTACACGATGTAGGTCATTACCCATTTTCACACGTTCTAGAGGGAACAATGACGAATATTGCCGGAGACTCTGCCAAGCACGAGCAGTTAGGGGTTTTCGTTCTGAAGGAAACATCGCTCGGGGACTCCGTAGGCAAGATTTGCAAGCTCGATAATATAATTGCCATTCTAGAGGGAAAGTTCCGAGAACCACCTCTCTTCCAATATCTTACTTCCTCAAGTTTGGACGTTGACAAGATTGACTACCTTCAGCGGGACAGCGTTCACACCGGAGTTGCGTACGGTGCATTCGATGTGAACAGACTGCTTAGCTGCCTAGAACCAGACAGAGCTGAAGAACCTACTTTGCTCGTCGTTACGAAGAAAGGACAGCAGGCAATCGAAGATTTTCTGTTAGGCCGATTCCACATGTTTCAATCAGTATACCATCACAAATCGGTTGTAGCATTCGAATTGATGCTAGATAGGATTGCCGACACCCTGATTCGAAATGGCATGCTTGAGGATCTTTCAAGAATAAAAGAATCGATTCAGAAAGACGAAGGATGGTTTGGTGATTATGACGACGCCTACGTCTGGCAAGTGTTCAAGGCCAACAAGTTCGGACCATCGGTAGCGAATCAACTGGTAAGAAAGCTATTGTCGAGAGATAGCCTGAAAATGGCTGACGAGAGATTGCAGCTTACGGAATCCCTTCCGACGAAGATGATGGAGGAACTCGCGAAAGACACGTTGCCCTCATGGCTCGGTAAACAGTCTGGTGTCGAGCCAGAATGGATTTTCTACAAAGAACAGCCGCGAGTTACGTTTTTGGAAGGAGAACCCGACAGAACAGTCTACATCCGAACTGAGGAAGGAATCAAACCGATAATTGAAGAACCAACATCGATCATAAAGAAGATTTGGGAATCACGATTCAAAGCAGATCGAATATACACCCGGGATAACGCGTCAAAGGCGAAGATCGAGGCATTCCTGAAAAAGTACAAGTCTGCAAAACAAGGCAAGTGAATAATCGCGACTACCTCCTTGAGGTACTTTCAAGCGCGTGGACACAAAGTGATTAAGCGGCTTCATATCGTTGAGGTACTGAGATGACACTCCTGCAAGATGAAGAACGGTTCCGACACTCCATGGAATTCGAAATGGCATTGATGGGCGTCCTAGGGAGGAAGGGTATGGGCAAGGCTAGTCTCGCTTCGGATGCGAGATTCGTCAGGGAAAGCATGTTGAAGGTCGTCCATAAGTGGAAGCAGAGAATTCGCAATCTAACCGCAATGGATGAACGCCTTGACATGATGACTATGGGGAATTTGGAACAACTAGAACGAGCAATCAAGGATATGTCTGATAGCACAAACAATGACTGGCTGATAATCAGCGCCCTAACTAGCTTAGTGAATAGACTCTTGGGGTATGATTGGGACGATGGGGAAGTTCACAGGCACTTGATCTTCTACAGGGATAGAGACCAGGAGAATTTCGATCACAATGTGATGCTTGAGCCAATGGACGCCGTGGAAACCCTGAGGTCGACTGGAAAGACCCTCCGGGCTAAGTATGCTGTGATTGATCATCTGAGAAACAGAACTGGACTAAGCGTGAATGAGGTTGCAAATGTGATGGGGATGAGCGAGTATCAAGTGAGAAAGATTCTATCGAGGGTGGAACAATATGAAAATGATCAGAGGGTTAAGTTTTCGGACATATCGAAGATAGAACGCACGCCTCTGATATACGATGACGGATATAGAAATCCAAGGGACCTTACTCAGTTCGCTCAATGAAGAGGATCAAATCGATCGAGAGTGACTGAATAGTATTCAGATGATCTAGCTCTTCTCATACGCGGTCCACGACCACGATTATTTTGCGCTCCTTGAGTTAGAGATGAAGCTGGAACTTGGATTTTGCCTCGTGGAATTTCCAAGCCCAATCATAGAATTCGATGAATTCCGGATAAGTCTTGAATGTGTACCTGTTCCGTATTTGCCGGAAGGGATATGTCCCAACCTCTTTCTCAAATTTCGCTCTTTGTTCTTCGGGGGCTATGACAAAGAATCTCGCATTAGGCACGTGTTTGCTGATTTGAAATTGTCTTAGCAGACCTTGCTTCACGTTTGTAGTATGTTCGACTTCAAAGCAGACGACGGGCAAGTCTTCTTTGAACCAAATGACATCGATGTCCCTGGCCGATTCCAAAACACGTTCTGGAGCGAAATCTGGAATTGTCTCCAGCGTGGCTATTTGTCCAAGGTTTCTGGGAATCACTCCAGAGTAACCACCGTATCCTTCTGCGTCGACTACTTCGTAGAATTGTCTGCCTGGATCTTTACTCGGGTCTGACGTGTAAGTATCGAATCCAAGAATATTTCCCAATTCAAGCAGCGCGGCCTGCGCCGCCTCGTGTGAATCAATCTCTACCGAGGTAGTTGGCCGTTCTAATTTCGCTTCGAGAAGATCAGGTAGGACCCCTTCATGCCTTTCGTAAAAGTCGTGAAACATGTGCGGATGTATCTCTTTCCAGTCTGCCAGCCCGGATTCTTTCGCGTATTCCCGAGCAAGTTGCTCAACTCGTGAGACAGATAGCTCGAATATTCGGCCTCGAGTACGTTTGCCAATGTGTTCGCGTAGTTCGTTGGTAAGCTCTGGCAAAAGCGCTCGCTTCTGCGAGCGTCCTCCACTTTGGTGAACGACGATTTCGTCACCGTTGAGCTCCTCAACTTGTAGACCTTTCAAACTGGACTCACGGCGAACCGATTTTCGAGTCGCATAATCCCAGCGCCGTGGGTCGGTGCCAACGACCTCACCCAACCGCAAACCGTAGCCAGCCATCAGCTTGAAGATTAGGTAGACTTGATGACCTTCCTTCTGTGCTACCGCAAGTATCTTCTTGACCTCATCGAGGACTAGGTTGCGAGACAAGATCGACGTTCCAGTTACGAAGGCTAACTTACTTAATCGTCTTGCTCGTCCGTTTTCTCAGTTCGGTCATCTACATCGTAACTGTGGCATCCCAGGAACTGAACAAACCTAGTGTTAGGAAGCGTGCCCTTCCGAGGATGTGCCGACAGAGAGGTTTTCAATGCTTAAGACTGAGATGAGGGTGCTTGAATGGAGGGCGAGTCTGCTTTGGTCGTGACGTGCAACTTTAGGTTTGAGGTTAGGCATGAGGATGAGGTTGTGGAGTTGCGGGCTGATCATCATACTGCTAGAGTCTGTGAGAGTTGTCTTGTGCTCTTGACGGTTCATCGTCGGGTTCATCGTATGAAGGTTGAGAAGGTCATTGCCGAGATGGCTGAGCCTGTACCCCTAGTGGCTGAAGTGTGAGGCACCAACGTACACCAGGCGATAGTCTCGTCCATCTCTCCGGACTAAGAACAACAGCTCCACATTCACCAGCTCCATGGAGGCTGGAAGACCCGTCATTCTGAACCCGTCTGTCCTCGAAGGGGTTGTCAGCCTCCTCGTTACCTTCGTGCTGATCTATCCGTCC
Organism: archaeon 13_2_20CM_2_53_6; assembly: GCA_001915065.1. Taxonomy (GTDB): domain Archaea; phylum Thermoproteota; class Bathyarchaeia; order 40CM-2-53-6; family 40CM-2-53-6; genus 40CM-2-53-6. The sequence continues at coordinate 20,528 of MNDT01000067.1, forward strand.
CTCCTTCGCCTTCGCGTCGAGGGAACATTCGAACAGCGCTGGGCCCTGCCGAAGCCGGTCCTGCCCAGAGCCTTTGGGAGGGTTGAAGGTTCTAGGAACCGTCTCCGAGCCGTCGAATCATGCGATTATACATATTTATATAATCTGTCGCTAGTCTCTAGTCTGGACAAGATATGGCAACGACCACGGTTCTCCATGAGCCCCGGCTGGACACTATCCTCATGGTTGAGAGGGAGATTCAGAGGACAAAATCCTATTCTACAAAGAAGGAGCTCTGGCAGAGTCTTCCGAGGAAGCTCCAGTATCAGACTTTCAACCGTATTCTCGACTATCTGGAGAGCTCCAACAAGATAGTCCTCGACAAGGGCGAGATCGTCTGGACCTTTCCCAGCAATCCGAACCTGCGAAAACTGCTCAAGAACAGTGTCCGGCGCCGCTAGAGCGCTAGCAGTATCCGAACCTTTTCTCGTATTCCTTGTGAGTCAAGAACATCTCCAGCACAACAACGACCCACAGGCCGTTCTCTGAGAGCAGTGTGTAGACCAGCCGCGCACCTCTTGACATGTTGAACTTCCAGAGATTGCTGATGCCGTACTTTCTAACATAATACGGGGCCATTGCGGCCGTTGAATCTTGTCCCCTGCCATCATGTTCAGTTTCAGCTTGTCCAGGGACGAATCGACCATCCTCCTCTCAGGCGAACCAGGCTTTAGCATCCGGTAGATCCGGTCGAACTCTTTCGTGCCCTTGACATGATCCGCCGATTGAGACAAGTTTGGACCCCGCCCGCGTCAGGGGTCCATTATAAGCCAGAGACCTCTCGTGGCTGAAGTGTGAAGAGTCAAGTCCGGTTCGGATGCCGGATCTTTCTATCGGCCAACGAACCCTTCCAGCATATCGTCCAGAGAGCACAACTCTGCGAGAAACACGGCTTCGACTCCGTCCTCATAGACGACCATCCACTCTATGGGACAGAAGCAAAGCAACAGCTGCTGAGGATGCTCGAAAAAAGAGGGGGTTGGAAGATTCTTCTTTAGATCGTCAGTTTTCCTTTGTGGACTAGGGGTTGGCCGTCCACTGTCACCGTGGCCTTGGAGAGGCTTGCCTGGAATTGGAAGCTGCTCTTGTTCTCTCCTGACAAGTACTGGTTCTCACCGATTCCGACCGTGACCGTTCCCTGGGCCATCTGATCGTTGAGATATCCTGGCTTCACCGCCGGGTTGAGGCCGATGCTGAGATAGGCGGCTTGGTCCTTGTCGCCTGTAGAATGCTCGTACAATTTCTGGAAGGCGTCGAGATTCGCGTCAGCGCCTGTCTTGACGACTTGTCCTTTCTGGAACTGCCAGTTGACTCCTTTGATGAGCTGGCCCACGACCGGTACTGTCATGTCAGACTGGAAGCTTCCCTCGGTGGTCCCTCTCTTCGGGGCTAGGGTAACGTAGCCGGTCGGTATGCTCGTGAAGAGGAAGCCCTTGTTCCGGTCTTCCTGGTCGACTATGCCGTCTTCTACGAATACCGGGTGGGCTCCGATCTCCATCTTGAGACTTGTACCATCGCTCGTCACCTCTACTTGTCGGGCGTGCTGTAGAGTAGAGGCTAGTTTCTTGCCGAGCTGTGCTATCTTCTCATAGTCGGCGTTGGACGCGTCCTCCACATTCTTCTTCCAATCCCCGTAGTCGAAGCCGTATGTCTTGGCTCGGGGTTCTGTCACGTAGCCGACTAGGAGCTCCGCATTCCGTATCTTCTTCTCGCGGATCTTGTCGTAGCTTTTCTGGAACGAGTCGAAGATCGCCGCCATCTGTGGCGCCTCGACCCGCCGGTAGGTCATGGGGTCCTCGGGACCCGCCAGGTTGATGCTCGCGTCCGTCTCCTCTAGAAGAGCGATACTGTGGCGTAGGGGTCTTCGAAGATTCTCCACGGGCAGCTCGGTCAGGCTCTTCCACCAGTACTCGTCCATGTCGAGAGTTACCAATGGTAGTCCTCCGGCCTTTCTGACCTGGTAGGCTAGCTGGCTGGCGAGGGGCAGAGTATGCTGCCAAGTATTGATGACCACCGTCTCCTCAGGCTTTACTCGTAGGCTGGTGTTGACGACTGTATCTGCTAGGCTCTTTGGCAACTTAGAATTTCCCGAAGACGCCATTCAGCCTTATTGTAAATAACACTTGTCCCCAACGGAACGAGCAGCTTCGATGTCAATGTCCGATGGCGACGAATAGGCCCGTATCGAGGAAAACGCTCAGCTCTTTCGCCTGCGAGCCGAGCTTCCATACAGAATCTCATCGATATCCCGAGAACTCGTCTCAACCCCCCAGTCCGACACAAGACTCATTCTTCGAGCCGGATATGGTGTCGATTGTTTCTTGTAGGTCCCGAACGCGTTGATAACCTTCTGCGACACTGGACTAGTCAGCTTGTAAAAGATCACTTGGCAGACCAGATCCTTTCCAGGGATGAGTTGCAAATTCCACGGTCCATGATTGTACATCTCAAGAGTTATCCTTGCGACAAATCCCGGATTGATATGGGGTGCCGTGATGTGCACTGCTAGGCCCGCCCGTGCAAGGCTGCTCTTCCCTTGAACGTTGGCGGCAAGCCACCCTGGAATGCTAACCTCTTCGAGTGTGAACCCAAGCACGAACTCTCGTGGCCGTAGCGTGAAGATCGGACGGGCCAGGTTCTCGTAGCTCTTTGTCTCGGTTACTGGGCCTGGATCAAACCCTTCTGCAGCGGGACGGACAGGTGTGGCTTGGGCTTTCAGCTTGGTGAAGTGGTATCCGAGGCGAAGGTCGATAGATGATTCCGCGATCTGACTCTCAGAGATATCCGGGCTGAAACTAATCTGTCGTTTTTTCCATGCCCGCTTGAGATCATCGTGGGAGAGAATCAATCGAGATGGAGTGGCCTGTTAGGGAGCGTGAACTTTCAGCCAAGACGCGTCGACGAGGACTGGGTTTGTGGAAGTGAGAACCTCGCCAGGTAGGAGGACTCTTACTTTTCCCTTTTCCGGAGGACTTGCAATGACGGCGGCGACGCGAGCTGGTAGACCGTTGGAGCGAGGCTTCACGAAGCGTTCTGGGACAAAACCTGACACGATCCTCTTTTCGGGAGCTGGCAATTCAAAGCGTATACTCCTCTCATTCGGAGACATACCCGCCTTGACATCACATTCTATCCATATTTGCTGTCCAACCCTGAAAGGCATTGATTGCGATCTCCAACAGCAAGAGAGCGCGTTAGAGCATAAAAGGATTGGAGAGGTGGATGAAGGCCTTGATCCTTATGGTCAGTTGAAGAGAGCCAGCACGGGTCTCCAACGCTTAAGGGCAGGCCGAGTCCCTAGAAAGCAGGATAAGTCTGCGGTGGCCATCACCTGTAACTTTAGACCCCTTGTGACTGAAGAGTGAAGAGTCAAGCCCGGTTCGGATGCAGGATCTTCCTGGCAGCCCGCAACTCTTGCAGATCATCAAGAGCGCAGGCTTGCCGGGAGAACGTCACTAGTCAGGGGAGGGTGTGGAATCCGGCTTGTTTGAAGTGTGGGTCGAACGCGAAGGCGGTTGTAAGGTTGAGTTGTTTCATGAGGACGAATGAGACGCAGTCCGTAAAACTCCACTCCTGGTCACGGTGTCCGATGAACATGCTCAGCGCCTTGTTGAACAGGTCCTCTCCGACAAAGAAGAGCTTGGTGGCTCTGGATGAAGAAATAGTATTCGCGAACTCGACAGCCTTCGAGTGACTGTGGGCGAACCTGACGAGGGTCAGAGTCTCGTCCATGACATAGTCGGAGGTGACGAAGAGGCGTATCGGTGGCTGCTTCGTCCCCACGGAGTTCATGAAACTCCTGGCCTCCTTATGCCAGTCATCACTCTCGTCGTAGAAAGCCTTCCAGGCGGAAGTGTCGACGAATACGGTTCCAGG
>MNDT01000020.1 GCA_001915065.1 archaeon 13_2_20CM_2_53_6
CATAGACTGACAGGAGCGCGTTACCAGGCAAGCCTCTCACATTGAGAGCCTATCCCGGACTATTTTAGCCTCGGCGGGACCAATCACACGAGCTCCAGTGCACGAGTGATCTCCATCCGAGACGCTCGCAGGGCAGGATATAGACTGCCAGCCAGAACGGCGACGATCGCGAGGACGAATGATTGGATGATCGCGTTGTAGGGGACGACGAAGGGAATGAAGAAGCCTGCAAGGGCGGTGCTGTTTGTGGCTCCCTTCAGCAACAACAGTCCGCCTGGAATTGCGAGCAGGAATCCGAAGAGGCCGAGAAGCGCTCCTTCACCAAGGAATAGTGCCATGATCTGTCCTCCGCTCATCCCTTGAGACCGAAGTAGTCCGATCTCCCGTCGCCGGTCTGACACATTCATTATCATCGTGGCTCCTATCCCGAGACTCGCGATCAGGAGGGCGAAGTAGAGTATCAAGAGTATCAGTGTAAATATTCTGTTGATCGTGTTGTTGACGAGCGAGAGGAGTTCGCCGAGTGTTATGGAGTTCTTGCCGAGATCGTAGCGGGGGAACATGGTCGCGATGTCTTGAGCGATGCTAGTCGCCTGAGACTTGTATTGCGGTTTGAGGTCGACTAGGAACAAGGGGGATGTGTCGTCTCCTCCAAAATATTCGTGTTGCGCGGCGAAGGAGACAACGATCGAATCGCTTGCAAAGTGTTCGCCGAACTGAATATACTGCAGCACTGGACCCGTAAAGACTCCGGCAACTGTAAAGGACACAATGAGATTGCTGTTCGCTGTGGAGTTTCTTGTTAGAATTGAGAGCTGGTCTCCAGCACCGACATCAAGCTTGGATGCCAGCGAATCTGGTATCAATAGCGATTGATTGTCGGATGAGAGTTGAGAATAGATTTGGGACACTGGCGGTGAGTTGACAAAAGTATAGGAGATGATTGTTGGAAATACTGACGGGTCTACAGCTACAACTCCGATACTGCTAGTTGCGCTTTTTCCAAAGGCCTTGGCAGGGTGGAGACTTGGGGAAAGAGGTGTTGCGCTTGCAACTTGTTTTAGACTTGTGAGGCTGTCTGTGAAGCTGATTGGGACGGACTGGTTTGCGACGAGAATTATGTCTGCTCCCAGTGCTTCTCGAATTCCCTGCTGGAGTGCGCCTTGGACTCCGCTCTGTATTCCACCTATCATTATCGCAAAGCTGAGAGTTATCGTTATCATCCCGAAACAGACACTGCTACGCAACAGCCTCTTCCTGCCGCTCTTTGACGCAACGTATAGCGCAGCGCCGGATAGCAGAAACAACGGCCGCGTCAGCGCGCTCCCGGTTTTTGCGAAGATCGCTGAGCCGAGCAGGACGAGACCGATCGGTACAAGGATCACATCCAGGTAATTGACATGGAAGGGGGTAAGTCGGAGGGATTCTCCGACTCCAAGGCCTAGCATGAGAACGCCTACTAGGCCGATGAGTCGTAGTGGGACCTGGCTCCTCGAGTTCCTGGCGGAGGGTCTGATGGCCTGTATGACGTTGATCCGGCTTGCTGATAGTGCGGGGTAGAGGGACCCTGCGATTACAGTCAGGAAACCTGCTCCAAGACCTACGAGAGCAATGCTGAGGGTCAGCTGGGCGACGGGGAGGTTGGGAATGCCAAATGTAGTCTCGAACAAGTAGGTAAAGAGCCGGGCAAGTCCCAGTCCGCCAAGTAATCCAGCGACTGTTCCGAGGGTTCCGATTAGAGCCCCCTCGGCGAGGAATATCCGGAATATCTGGGCTCTAGAGCTTCCAACCGCTCGTAGAATTCCGATCTCGTAGGTTCTCTCGCTGACCGTCATGAACAGCGTGTTGAATACAATGAAAGAGCATACGACTAGTGAGACTCCTATCATCACGTTGAGTCCTATCTGAAAGCCTGCGGTCTGTCCCTGGATGCGTTGGACGGCTTCTGCCTTAGGAGCGCTCACGTCGTAGGTTGGCAGAATCTTCTGCAGCGCATTCGCTGCATCTGTCGCGGTAGTGGGGTCGAGGAGGCTAGCGTAGACATGAGTGATCTCTCCTCGAAGTCCAACCTCGGACTGCAGCTCAGGCAGAGACATGTAGATTGTTGAGCCAAGGCTACGGAGAGGATAGTTGATTCCAGCGATTTCGAGCAGGATCGATATCTGCTGACCTTGAGCAGTTAACGTTGTTATGTTTAGAGTGGACCCTACGCCTGTTCCGAGTTTCTCGGCAATCACGTTGTCGACGACTGCTTCGCCTTGCGAGAATTGACGTGTGCCGGTTACGTTGAAGGTTGCATAATCGAAATCACTTGTCGTGTTTATTCCTGTTAGGAAGAAGGTAGTGTTATGCTCGGTGCTTCCGACTATTCCTCCCCATTCGAGTCTCTCCGCGGCCTGACGGACTGGAATGTTCTTCTGTACTACTTTGAGTGTCTGGTTGGAGAATGGTAGTCCGTTGCCGGATGTTACGACGATATCGGTGGCTCCCCAGAACTTGTTGATGTAGATGTCGAATTCTCCGAGAGCGCTCGCAGTGGCCATATTGATCCCAACCAGCAGAGCAACGCCGAGAAAAACGGCGGTAACCGTGAGGAGTGTCCGAAGTCTTCTCTTCGGAAGGTTTCGCGAGGCAATCTTGGCAGATAGCAAGCCTGTTTCGAGACTCTAGTTCGGCTGTGACAATGATCGTCCCGGCTCCGGCGGCACAGATTCTATAGCACGGATAGCATGTTTCTCACCAGTGAGTGGTTCGTGGACGATTTCGGTGATTCTTCCATCTCTCATCTCGAGAAGCCGGTCGGCCCTCTCGGCGATTATCGGGTCATGAGTAACCACCACGACTGCCGCGTGTTCCTGTCTGGCAACTTCGTACATCATACGGACCACCTCAGATCCTGTCTGCGTGTCAAGGTCTCCAGTCGGTTCATCGGCGAGAATGATTCGGGGTCGATTGGCGAGAGCTCTCGCTATCGCTACCCGTTGTTGTTCTCCGCCACTGAGCTCGTCAGGCAAGTGCCTAGCACGTTCTTTGAGGCCTACTCTGTCTAGAAGCTCGTTCGCGCGGTCTTCCGCCTCTCTACGTTTCGTTCTGGATGTTAGGAGTGGGAGCTGGACGTTTTCGAAGGCCGTCAGAACCGGGATTAGGTTGTGGAACTGGAAGACGAAACCTATCTTATGGCGTCTCAGCCTCGTAAGTTGTCCATCGTTCATCTTCGCAATGTCCTCTCCGTCTATGAGGGCTCGTCCCGAAGTGGGCTTGTCCAGGGTGCCGATTAGGTTGAGTAGTGTCGTCTTGCCCGAGCCTGAGGGTCCCATGACAACAGTGAATTCTCCCTCTCGCACGGTCAGGCTGACGCCTCGGAGAGCATGGACTGTCGTCTTTCCAAGCTGGTAGATCTTCTCAAGATTCTCCAGCTGCACAACGGGTGGCTTGTCCAAGCTGAGCTCCGGCTATCATTGTCAGATGTCGAGGCTGGGCTATGAAATCTGCGTTGCTAAAGGAAGCGATTTAGGATGGTCAAGTAGGTGCGAGCGGGCAATGTCAAGAATCGTGTTCCTCGACTTGGAGACATCGTCTCTCGAAGCGGACGGCGGGATAATTGTAGGAGCGGGGGTTATGTCGGAGGCTGGTGAGAGCGAATATTTCGAGGCTAAGAAGACTAGTCATGAGAAGCCTCTGCTCTCGGAGCTTCTCAAGCGGCTAGAATCCTCCGAGGTAATTGTGACCTGGAGTGGTCGAGGCTTCGACATTCCCTTCCTCACGACCCGGCTATTGAAACATTCAATGGATCCTCGTCCCGTGCTTGGTATGGTGCACCTTGATCTTAACGAGGTTGTGAAGTCTAGGCTTCGCTTGACCTTTACCTACTTGGATCACGTCTGTGACTTTTTCGGGATCAGACGCGAGAAGGGGCCAATGGGACTGGAGGTGCCGAGCTTGTTCGTCAAAGCGTTGGAGGGGGATGAGGCCGCTTTGAGGTCGATCCGAGATCACTGTCTGGATGATTTACGAGTGACCCGCGAGGTTTTCTTGAGACTCAGACCATTGCTAGAGGGGCAGCTCGCCTAGAACACGCCGAAGGGTAGAGGAGACCCGAGGACAGTGGCGAGGATGAAGAGGATGATGAGGTAGAGGCCGAAAAGTCCTATAGTTATCAGGAGGTTCTTCTTCCATTTCTGGCTCCAGGCGATTCCGAAGGGGATTCCGACTGTGAATCCGATGACGTGGGCAATGTAGGCGACGCTTGGGTCGAAGAGTCCCTGGCCGAGAATGGACGGGTCGGTGACTATGATCGCGTTGAGGGTGAAGTAGATGATTGCCACTAGTCCCTGTGGTGCAAGAAAGAGCCAGCTGAATTTCAACGGTGACATGAGCATGACGCATGCTGCCAGGGTGAAGATTGCCGCGCTCGCGCCCAGCATCCCAGTGTCGGGGCTGTAGATACCTACTAGGGGCGGTAGTAGGAAGCTTGTGAACCCGCCGATGAAGAAGACGAGAAGATGATTGTCTCGGCCAATCATCTTCTCAAGGGTGTTGCCGAAGACGAATAGGAACGGCATGTTTCCCAGAAGATGAGCTACGCTGGCATGGACGAAGAGTGCAGTAACCAGGGTCCAGAAGCGTCCGGCCAGGAGGTTGTTGAGGCTGAAGACCAGGTTCTGGTCCGCCCAGTTCGGGTCTTGCTGCCACGCGTAGAGGCTTGCAAGCACGCACCCGAGGATGAGGAACCAGTTGACGCGCATAGATCTCGACCTTGGATAACGAAGAGTCGCGAAGTTGGGCTATTTCAGAAATATCCTACCTTGGAGCGACCAGCAATGTGCAGTCGGTGATGAGAGTCTCTCGGCGGCCATCGGACGCCTGGTAACTTGTAAATCTCTTGATTTGTAGGGTGAGAAGTTGCCGGGGGAGTCTCGAATTCCTTTCGATCGGTCCTATTGTTACATCGGCTGATGACTTTGATTGGTTTGAATACACTCATCTGGCCTGCATTTTTCGCCGATCACAAATCTTGATCAGGATATCTGCGGCAGACAATAGGCCCTGTTGTCTATCTCAGGTTCATCGAGCTTGAGAGTCCTGGTTGAGCCCATCCAAAATATTATATGCCGATAGCCGGGTTAGCGGGGAAGTGAGCGATGGATAAGTGTGGACCGCTATGCGTTGAAAATGTGGCTAATCGCGATGCTAGTCTACAGCTTGTTCTTCTGACCCTCTTATTGCACCGCTCGGGTGGACGAACTTCGAGGGACGCGCCTAAGCGTTATCCTTCTCACGAAGTCGAGTCTGAGCTTCAACAGATGAGACCGAATGCTACGGGTCTCGCCCATCTGTCCGGAGTCTCGTAACTGCTTGACGGAACGTCGAGTTCCGTCGATTCATAGTGTTGGGGATAAGAAGGCCCCCAGGGAAGAAAACCCGAACCAAGAGGAGCTTTGGGCTCTCTTGGGTGGTCATCAGGTTAAGATTCCTGGGGACCCTCTGTACCATTTCATTTCTTATCTATAATAGATTACCCCTCGTATAGATATCGCTGGATTTCGACCGGAAGAGATTTCTTTCCCTTAAAAACGGACGAATTTTCGGGTGGGATTGTTCGGACAGTTTCTTGGCTGTTGCTACATGTATGCGCTTGTACCACAAGACAACACAGTTGTCACAAGTCTTATATCTTGTATTCAATACATAGGGCGTTTGGTCATCGGGTTGAGGATGAGTACGAGAGTTGTTTTCGGGTAAGACTCTCCGGATAGCCCTTCACGGTAAGGTTCTGTTCGCCTTCTCCCTGCCGCCGGGAGAAGGTGAGCGCTGAGCAAGCACACAACAAGGAGCCTTAGGGCTCTCCTCCTCTGTACGGCCGTTCTGATGAGTGCCACGCTGGCAATCCAGTTATTGGCATTGCCGGAATCAACAACTGGAAACGGGTCGAGCTTCAACCACAGCGTCCTAGAGTCAAGCGCTTCTACTACGGTCGGGTTCAACTGTACGGACTGGAATTGCAACCCTAGTAATGGTCAGTCTTTGACTGTGGCAGGCAACGGGACGATGGAAGTTCGACAGACGAATACCGCCTGTGGATGGAATGGGACTTACTATGATAGCGCGGTGAGAGGTACGCCGCCCCCAGCACAAGGCGGCCCTCAAGGAACGCCTCTTCCACCCGGGCTCTCCACGGTCTCGGTACAAGTAAAGTACCTGGGAAGTAGGTCAAGCAGTTCCAGCTGTGAAGAATATCACCTATTTGTTTCAATGTATTTCCGGTTGTCTCAAAACGTGACACTGTACTGTTCAGAAGGTGGAAGAACAGAGAGCTCGAATTATCTCGATACTCAGGTAAGACTTGACAATGTTAACGGTACTGACCGACCACAGCTTTCGAGCCCTGCCTATTGTGGCTCAGCCGTGGGGGCCTGGGGTTGGAGCAACAATGTCCTTTCCCTATCTCCCGGTCAGGATGGTACACTGACAGCAAATGCAACAACACAGTGCCAGCAGGCCGAGGCTGCCTGGGGCATCTCTGGAATCCCATGCACGCTGACTGGAATAGAGATAGGGACAGAAGGCTACGGAATCTCCTCGCTAGATACGAACTGGTACAGTGTGACATATTCCCTACAGAGCTCTGCTGTTCCTTCCGGTAGCAGTTTCGACCACATTGTCATGATCGCTATGGAAAACCAGTACTACTCGACGGTTCTCGGCACTGGGACGGGAGCTTCATGCTGTCCGTTTCTAACAAGCCTCCTTCCATACAGCGCTACTATTCCCAGCTTCCACAACTACGGAGCCAACGATTTCTCAGGGGACACCATCAGCGGCTGTTCGGCTGCCTGCTATACTGCCGAGACATCAGGAGGAACCTACGGTGTATCGGACGGTCTTGCAGGTGGAAGCGTAAGCGCGACCAACATATTCGACAGGCTGACAGGAGCAGGATTGACATGGAAGGGCTTCTGCGAGGACAACTGCCCACGCAACGCTGACCACTTCCCACTCCTACAGTACGCTGACACTTACCAGAGCACGTGCGCGGCCGCGTCATCGGAGAACTGTTTCCTCTACACCTGCACAAGCTGCACAGCGGCGGATGTCTCTGATTCGCAGCTAATCGCAGAGCTCAACTCTCCCAGCCCAGCCAACTACATCTGGTTCACTCCAACAGATGAGCATAACATGCACAATGTCCCACCCTCATCGGGAGACGCTTATCTCAAGCAGATCCTCGTCGGAACAGGCACCGTCTCCAGTCCTTCCCCCGGTAGCATGCTCAGTACAACAGCCTTCACTTCGGGCCATACCCTCCTCTACATCTGGTTCGACGAGTATGATCCCTCTCCAAACCTTCTCTACGAGCCAGGCATAGTCCGTTCAGGTTTCATCTCGACAGCTAACAACTATGACGAATACGCCAGCCTCCACACCATAGAGAACAACTGGAGCCTGCTAGGTCTAAACCTTGATACCAACGCTCCTCTCATCTCAGACATTTTCAGCCCGACTACTTCCATGTCCGCGGCTTTCACCTACACTCCACCCGTGCCTACCGCGGGAACCGCCGTGACGTTCGTGGCCTCGGCTATTGGAGGAACGCCAGTGTACACATATTCGTGGGACTTTGGCGATGGAACAAGTGGAACAGGATCATCCAGCACACACGCCTATTCATCAGCAGGGTCATACAATGTTCTAATGACTGTCAAGGACAACGGTTCACCACAACAGACAGCACCGTCCCAACAGACCGTCACAGTCACGAGCCCACCTCCGCCTCTCAGCGCCAGCTTCACATTTAGTCCCTCATCACCTGCGACGGAACAGCAGGTCACATTCACCGCCTCATCAACTGGTGGAACTGCTCCGTACAGTTACAGCTGGTCTTTCGGCGATGGGTCGATAGGAACAGGCTCTACCTCAACGCACGCTTACTCATCCGCAGGAAGCTTCACTGTGACTCTGACTGTGAAGGATACTGGTTCGCCTCAGCAGACGGTAACGTCTCAGAAAACCGTCACAGTCACAAGTCCGCCTCCCACCCTGACCGCCAGCTTCATCTATAGTCCGTCTTCGCCCCAGACGGGTCAGCAGGTAACCTTTACCGCCTCGGCGGGTGGTGGTACAACACCCTATAGCTTCAGCTGGTCGTTTGGAGACGGATCAACCGGAACAGGCGCCTCGGTAACACACGCATACTCGTCGGCAGGGTCCTTCACTGTCACCCTGACTGTCAAAGACAGTGGTTCGCCCCAACAGACAGTCACTTCACAACAAACCGTCTCAGTCAGCAACCCTCCTCCGGCTCTGACAGCAAGCATCACCTATAGTCCGTCCTCTCCGCAGGCTGGACAGCAAGTCACGTTTACCGCTTCAGCCAGTGGTGGAACCGCGCCCTATTCTTTCACATGGGACTTCGGTGACGGCTCAACCGGAACAGGCTCGTCTGCTGCTCACACCTACTCGTCGGCGGGAACCTTTAACGTCGCTTTGACCACCAGAGATAGTGGTTCTCCTCAACAGACTGCGAATTCGCAACAGCCTGTGACTGTGACCATCACCACTCTAACTGCCAGCTTCAGCTATGATCCTTCCTCACCCCAAGTTGGACAAGTTGTAACGTTCACAGCCTCTGCCAGCGGCGGGACGTCTCCGTATGCCTTTAGCTGGAATTTTGGCGACGGATCCACGGCTGTCGGCTCATCAGCTACCCACGCTTATTCCTCTCCAGGCAGCTTTAATGCTGTTCTAATAGTCAACGATAGCGGTGTTCCAAACCAGACGGCTAGTTCTCGCCAGACCGTCAGCGTCACTCCTCCTCTATTGACAGCCAATTTCACCTACAGTCCATCCTCACCACAGGCCGGACAGCAGATCACATTCACAGCCTCAGAATTGGGAGGGACAGCACCCTACTCCTTCAACTGGACGTTTGGTGACTTATCAAATGCTACAGGGTCAACGGCAGCTTACACATACTCATCGACAGGAAATTTCAGCGTCACACTGACCATCAAGGATAGTGGCTCGTCACAGCAGACGGCCACCTCCTCCACAACAATAGATGTCTCTCCGACGCCTACTTCTACGGCTGTAGCTTGTCCAGGAACGGGCATCGTCAGTGTAAGCCTGATATGCAGTGTCACAGTCGCCGACACCGCGTTTGGGATTATCAGCATGCCAACCGGTTTCGTCTCGGTTAATTCGAGTATCGGTTGCTTCCTCTCTAGCGGCTTATGCACTGTGAACATAACCTCATCAGTCTCAGGTAGCCTCGACGTATCCGCAAGCTACGGAGGAGATGCCGGACATCTCGCCAGCATCAGTCCTCCCGTACTAGTAAGGATCAATAGTCGTGAGACTTCAATGGTGGTTACTTGTGCTCCGTCGACTCTGACGCTAGGCCAGGACACTACCTGTTCCGCTACTGTGACTGACACGTCGCCTGGTATGACTAATACCCCATCCGGCAACGTGACCTTCACTCCTATCGGCGTCTTTGCACTAACGGGCACTGGAGCTTCGGCCAGCTGCTCAACAAACATCGCTACAACTGCCGTAGGGAAGCTGTCGATCTCCGCCGCCTACCTCGGTGACTCGAATCACAATGCCAGTTCGGGAATCACGACGGTCGATGTGCTCCCGCTTCCGCCACCACCCTTCGTGGCCGATCTTGCCTTCATTCCCAACAGCCCTGTAACGGGTCAAACGGTCAACTTCACAGCGACCGTTACCGGCGGATCGCCCCCCTACACCTACTCTTGGAGCTTCGGCGACGGCACCATAGACTCTGGAAGCCCTACCAGCCACACGTATGAAAACGTCAACACCTACTCCGTCGTCCTGATCGTGACGGACGCGAACCGAACAACCTTCTCTGACACTAAATTACTCGCCGTAAAAGTCACACCAAATCCCCCCATTATCCTTACAGTTCCAAGCAACCAGTCGATCGATCACGGTTCGAATCTAACATTCAACGTGACAGCGGTGGAGGACTCGCCACAGCAGATTAGCATATCATGTGTGTCCTGCCCTAGTCTAGGCGCGGATTTCACATTCAACAGCGGCCCCGGTGCCGCGTATGGAACGTTCAGCTGGACCCCTTCCGAAGCGCAAGCCCCGGGAATATACTTTGTAGTCTTGTCCTCAACGGATGGAACACAGATCGTAAACGCGACCGCTACAGTAACCGTCAACGAGTATAACGTACCCCCGGTTTTACATGTCCCTGACACTCTTACCGTCCGGGACGGAGAGACCCTTCAGTTTACAGTGAACGCAACAGACTCTGATGCTCCATTCGAGAATGTCACTTTGACAGCCATCGGGCTTCCAGATGGCGCGTCGTTCGACCCCGAGACAGGGGTCTTCTACTGGCCCATCCAAGGAGTCCAGCCTGGCCCGTACACTCTCACTTTCACGGCCACGGATAATGGCGTTCCGGCTCTCCAAGATTCGCAGATCGTCGTAGTCCATGTGAATAATGGGAACGGCCGATGTTTCATCTGCGAGATGTTTCTTGAATCGCAGCTGGGCGTGAACCCGAGCCCATTGATCCTCATCCTGCGGGCGATGGTTGCGTTGATGGGATTTCTCTCGGTAATAACAATGAAATATTTGAAAGATCATGGACGAGAGAGGGTCAAACGCACGGTCCAACATTCTGGCGATGTCGAGAACGCATCATAAGGCGGCCTCTCCCTTTCTAGGTTCCTCTAAAGTGCTCGTGATATGAGCGATTTCCGGGCCCTAGTCAGTCCTGTCTCCGACAGCAAGGAACCAGTCTGTACAATAGTCATACTTCTGAGAATAGTTGCCGCTAAACCCTTTTACCCGCGACCTCCAAACCTCGTCCGTCGCTGAATTGCAGATCCACCGGCCCAGCACTGTCAGTTCGTATTGGGAACTGATGAAGCCGAGAATTGTTCTCCTGCTGGACTTTACTGCTTTGGCTGCGTTTCTCGCCACGCCTTCAAGCATCGACATTCTTCGACTGGTGGCGGTCATTGCGGCGGGCACGCTTGCTTCAGGAGGAGCAGGGGCGCTCAATAGCTACCTCGACGAGGACATCGACAGGTCGATGGGACGAACCAGTCGTCGGCCCATCCCTCAGGGAGATATCTCCCCCTTCAAGGCGCTGATCTTTGGCCTCGCGTTGATAGGTGGAGGATTGGTTATATCTGCTCTCTATCTGCCGTTACTTGCAGGACTCTTCATTCTCCTAGGGGCCGCGATCTACGTCCTCTTCTACACGAAATACTTGAAGAGAAGAACCAGTCTCAACATCGTCTTGGGAGGCTCGGCCGGGAGCTGTGCGCCCTTGGCCGGGTGGGCCGCGGCAACGGGAAATCTCTCAAATGCTGCGCCGTGGTTGATGGCCCTACTCGTCTTCGTCTGGACCCCCAGCCACTTCTGGGCACTCGCTATGAGAGCGGTCAGCGATTACACCAGGGCTCGGATTCCCATGCTACCCGTGGTGGTTGGAGAAAAGAGGACAGCACAGTACATAGCGCTGAACACCTTTCTCCTCGTTCCGTTATCGCTGGCCTTGGTTTGGTTCGGCTTCGGTCTGCTCTATCTGGTCGTGGCCGGTCTTTTGGGATTCGGGATGATAATGGTAGACGTGAAACTGGCAATGAATCCGACCAAAGCCCGGGCATGGACGGCGTTCAAGTTTTCCAGCCCGTACTTGGCCATTGTTTTTCTTGCTATGGCGCTTGATGTGAGGCTGCTCCCTCACTATCTTGTCTAGCGGAGCATCGAGCTAGGATTTTGCAACTAGTCTCACGAAGTTCTGAATGATTAACTGTCCGTGTGGATTCTTATCATCTGATCTCTCGGGATGAAACTGGAGCCCGTAGATCGGACGAGTCTCGTGGGCGATGGCTTCTACTCGCGAGGTGGACGATTCTGCGAGGTGGCGGAATCCCTTCGGGACATTCGAGAGGGCTTGTCGGTGAGACTCGGATACTTGGATGGTTTCAGGTAGCCCATCAAAGATAGGATCTTTGGCTAGCAATTTTACCTCCTTGAGAGCTCTGATGGTCTGGCCGAGGTCGTTAACCTCCGCGCCATAAGCGGCGCCTATGAGCTGGTGACCGAAGCAGATTCCGAGAAATGGAATGTCAAGTTTTCTGACAAGGTCCATCTCCTGCTGGAAGACTGTTTTGGTGTCAGACTTGGATAGCATGAAGTTGGAGCCAGTGAGAATCGCGAGGTCAGGGGATCTGTGAGTGACCATGTCTAGCAGGCCTCGCGACCTGTAGTCCAGCATCTCTACTCGTTGCCCAGTACATCTTGTCAGATTGTGAAGTGCCTGTCCCGCCTTTTCGTCTTCTTTGTAGTTATTGATGACAATGATTTTCAAACGGTGAACTCACAGAGCCGCGAGAAGCTTGTCGATTTCCTCTTCTGTATTGTAGTAGTGTGGCGAGACGCGTATAGCTTTGACTCTACTCGCGACGGTGATGTTTAGTGACTTTAGTTTGTTGAAGGTCGCTTGAGGGTCGGGGTCTTCGAAGACAACTATTCCGCTCCTGCGGTCAGACGCTAGTGGTGTGACTATTTTTCTTCCTTTCTTCTTCAGGCCCTCGATCAGGTGATCGGTTATCTTGAGGACACGATGATACCTCTCCTGCTGGTCATGCTTGAGTGCATATTCTAGGGCGGCTTTAGCTCCGATGATGGAGATGACCCCCCAGCTTCCCCCTTCGAAGCGGGTCGCATCTTTGGCCGGTTCAACAACTTCGATGTTGAATGGTTTGCCGAACAAGTCTTGTTGCGTTGACAGTCTCCGGACTACCGAGTCTTCAACGCCATGCCAGCCGATATAGTTGGGGTCGAGATCGTTGAGCCGGTCGTTGCGAGTGTAGAGGAATGCCGCTCCGTGGGGTCCCTGCATCCACTTGTACATTCCACAGACTAGCGCGTCCACGTCGTCCTGTCTGGCATTTATGGGGAAGACTCCCAACCCGTGGAACGAGTCTGCGATGATGAAGGCATTGTGTTCATGCGCGAGCTTTGCTATCTCGCGAACCTTCTCTCGACAGCCGTTCGTCCAGGAAACATAGTCGACTGAGACGATCGAGGTGTTGTCATCGATCGCTTTCTCCCAGTCGTGTAGCGGGATAATGCCGTTGCTGTCTTTGCGGAGGAGTCGGACTTCGCTCGCACGCCCGTGTCTCTTCTGGAGATGCCACATGTAGATGTTGGTGGGGAAATTCAGCTCGCTGATGACGATGTTGCCGTTGGGCTTGTATTTCATGCTGCTCGCCAGTGCTGTCAATGCAGAGGTGACGTTCGGCACGCTAGCCACCTCGTCCAAGCCGGCCCCGATCATCTTTCCGAAGAGTCTACGGGACTCGATTATCATGGGAAGCCATTCTTCCCAGTTCTCACCGTAGTCACGCCAGTCGGTCATGTATTCGTGAATGGAGTCGAGGACATGAATCGAGGGAGGGCCAGTCCCGGCATTGTCGAAGTATGCGCGTCGAGAAGTTACCGGGATCTCCTTCCTAACCAAGTCGATATTCAAATGAACACCAGATGCAGGATTATCGGATAATTTCGAGTCACGGGTATAAAGAGAGTGCTCGCGGATTATCATTCGGTTGCCAATATCTAGGCTTCTCTTCGAGCTTCCTATTCGAAACGTAAGGTTCACAATGTCCTGAGCCTCTCGATGACACAACTGGAGGGACGGGATGGGTCTTCCTGAGAAGATTAAGCAGATCGAGGAGGAGATGAAGAAGACCCAGATCCACAAGCATACAGAGCATCATATCGGGCTCCTCAAGGCCAAGCTTGCGCGGCTGAGAGCGGAGCTGGAAGCGTCCACCAGCAAGGGTGGTGGACCTGCCTTCGAGATTCGGAAGGGAGGCGACGCTACAGTTGTTCTGATCGGTCTGCCAAGCGTCGGAAAGTCTACGATTCTGAACAGGCTGACGAACGCGAAGTCGAAAGTGGCAGCGTACGCGTTCACGACGCTAACCGTTGTTCCGGGAATACTCCGTTACAACGGCGCTGACATTCAGATACTCGACCTGCCTGGAATCATCAGCGGCGCCTCGTCGGGAAAGGGTCGAGGGAGAAGGGTTCTCTCGGTAGCTCGGAACGCAGACCTTGCCATGCTGATCCTCGACGTTTTCCAGCCGGGTCAGCTCGACCTCTTGAAGCACGAGCTCAATGAGATGGGCATACGAGTCAACCAGAAGCCACCGGATGTCGTGATCACAAGGTCGAACAAGGGAGGGCTGGCCGTCACGTCGAGCGTCAAACTCACCAAGCTCTCCCTTGCAACTGTCAAGGGAATCGCCGATGCCTATGGCGTTAGCAACGGCAGCATTCTGATCCGTGAAGACATCAACGACGACCAACTTATCGACATATTGACCGGAAACAGAAGATACGTACCCGCGCTCGTCGTCCTCAACAAGGTAGACCTTGTCAACGAGCAGTATCTCGCGGCGGTGAAGAAACAGGTTGGAACCAGCTTCGTGCCCGTGTCTGCGGAGAAGGGGTTGAACATGGATGTGCTCGCGGACCGGTTATGGGAGACTCTGAATTTCATCCGTATCTATCTGAAGCGGCCTGATGGAGAGGCTGACTTCGAGAAGCCTCTCATCCTCCCCGCAGGCTCCAGTCTTAGAGATGTCTGCAAGAAGATCCACCCTCGATTCGTTGAAGGGGCCAAGTACGCGTTCGTAACCGGGTCCAGCGTAAAATTTGAAGGTCAGAGGGTCAGCCTAGACCACGTTCCCGCAGACAAGGACGTCGTGACGATAATGCGATAGCGCTAGGTTGGGCAGGTGGATGCCCATCGTCGGAGCTAGCGTCGGGTTCGATTCCATCACGACTTCTTATTCATATTGAACATCTATGGCGTGGACCAATTTCGTGACACTTAATATCAGAATTCTACGGGTCGTTCTGTCGACGAGAGTCTCAATCACTCTCTTCGCGCAGCCAGGCGGGTGCTCTCCAGAGAGCCTCAGAACACCGATTTCTCGAGCTTAGCAACTCAATAGTTCTATCGTCTTTTCTCCGCTTTCGAAGTGAATGGGTATTCAGATCATTTTGAAGTCTGTCTGTGGAATGTCCGCTCTGACTACGCTTCCACTACTGCCGTCAATAATTGCATTGAAGTTTTTCCCCTTGTACTCGTACTGTATGAACCAGAGTGGTGCGTGCAGGTAGGTCGGCTTCTCCACGTCGAATGTCGTGTCGAACTTTGTCACCTGGTCTACTTCCTGTTTCAGAAGGAATCGTTGGTTGTCTTCAACCTCGTCCTTTGCATGAGCAATTGCCTCAGAGCTGTCCAGTTCGCTGTTCAGAAAATTGGCCTGGGGTTCCACCTTCGTGAAGTCAAACGGTATCTTACCTTCAGAGGGAACCTTGTAGTCTCTCGTCGGAAACTCTGCGGCCTTTCGTCCCAGTACCAGCCAGTCGTAGTCGTTCTGGATCGTCCCCTTTCTCTGGGTTGGGGGAGAGATTCTTTCCAATAATCCCTCGTAGGTGCTGGTCGCGGTCAGGGGAACTAGCCAGAAAGGCAGGTATCTCAGCTCTAGCGTAGTGATCCGGCTCTTCTTCGCCAAGTCTCTAGGCTTCATGAACCCTGACCTCATCCATTCTTGGAGGTCCTGAGTTATTCTAGTGCTGTCAAGCTCGTTGAGTATGAGGCTGTGTTCCAGCTGGAATGGAGTGTTGGCTCCAACTACCGACGTGTAGCCGCAGTATCTGCATGTAGCTACAAGCTCCCCAGGGGAGAGCTTGAGGGGGGCTCCGCAGTTGGGGCACTCGATCTCTGAGACGATCCGGGACATGACGCGTTCTCTCCTCGTCCTAGGATAGAATTAAAGAAGGGCCGAATTAAGTTCTCTAGGATCAGGAATGGATCATGGCCGGACTAGGCGCTTTGAAGCGTACGATGAGCTTCACGATCATCCTAGTCTTCGCCATATTCCTCGGGCTGATCTTCGTTGTCTCCTTCTTCTTTTTGGACCCTTTTCAGGGGCTGGTTCTTGCCATCGTGGGTTCCGTTTTCATAATACTGTTCCAGTACGCTATAGGACCCGTCATTGTTAGAGCTACCAGCCGGCTCCACTATTTAGCCCCCGGCGAGAACCAGTGGCTGGAATCAAAGGTCGCCCAGCTAGCGTCACAGTCGAATATTCCCGTGCCTCGGATCGCGATATCGCCTGATCCAACGCCCAACGCTTTCGTCTTCGGTCGGACTAGTAAGGGCGCAACCCTGGCAGTTCATCAGGGACTGTTACAGCGTTTGAACGAGGATGAGATAGAAGGCGTGATCGGCCACGAGCTCGGCCATGTGAAGCATCGCGATTTTATCGTTGTCACTATGATCTCGGCGATTCCCCTTGTTGCGTATCTGATCGCCCGGGCTGTTCTCTGGGGAGGCTATGCCAGCGGTTCTAGCAGGCGTGGCTCCGGCAAGGACAATAGCGCTGGCGCGCTGATCATCATCGCAGTCGCGGCCTATCTTGTCTACATCTTGACAACTCTGCTAGCTCTCAGGCTTACGCGTCTCCGAGAGAGCTACGCGGACGCCTACTCCGCATTTCTAACCCAGAGACCGAGAGAGCTTGAGAGTGCGCTGACAAAGATCGCCTATGGCCTATCTATCGCGCCGGGCGAGCCTAATGGT
Source organism: archaeon 13_2_20CM_2_53_6 (assembly GCA_001915065.1). Taxonomy (GTDB): domain Archaea; phylum Thermoproteota; class Bathyarchaeia; order 40CM-2-53-6; family 40CM-2-53-6; genus 40CM-2-53-6. The sequence continues at coordinate 16,661 of MNDT01000020.1, forward strand.
GCCCGTGCCTTCTTCATCGAGGATCCTGCTCAGGCGAAACATGATGTGGCACGGATAATTGATCAGAAGTCGAAGTATGATCTTGACCATGACGGTGTCCTGAGCGAACGGGAGCTGGAGTTGGCTATGGAGGCCGACGCCAAGTCAAACTGGAGGAAGGCGGCTGAGCTGTTCATGACCCATCCGCCAACCTACAAGAGGATTCTCATGCTGAGGGAGATCGAGCAGGATATGAATACTGGAAACTTCCAGCAGTCAAACATCTACAAGCACGTCTGACTTGGGCCTTCGCCAGCCGTCCGAGTGCAATAGGACTATAAACAGGGAAGGTCCGAGATTTATCGAGTCTGCAATGAATCGTCTTCCTTGGGCGCCTCTTAACGCTGGCGTCTTCCTGATAATCTTCGGAGGACTGATCCTCGTCTCATTCTTCAACTTCGCCGGAATCAACCTTTTCACGGTCTTCCCTCTCATCTTCGCCGTTTTTGGAGCATGGCTCGTCGTCGAAGCCTTTGTCATCCCGCCCGCCGATGCATACGCGCCTCCCAAGATCATGATTGTCGGCTGGGGCGCACTCATCTCTGGTCTCGGTATTCTCTGGTACATTGGAGCGACAGCCGGGCCACTCTTGCCATTGGCGTTCGCGGTGATGCTGGTCATAGCTGGAATAGCCGCTGTAGGCTACAGCTTCGCGAAGGCTGGTCCAAGTACTCCAAAGACTTCCACGTCCTAGCCCGTGTTTGACGCAAAGGCCCGGTATGTCCGGAGCCTCTTCTCAAGGGTCCCGCTGGAATATGACATTCTTCTGGGCCTGCTATCTTTCGCTCAAGACCGGCGATGGCGGGGCTACGTTGTAGGACGAGCCAGACCGTCAGAAGGCGGGCGAGTTCTCGATGTGGCCACTGGGACTGGACTGTTGGCAGCTGATTTCGCCCGGACACTCTCCGGATACGGTTACGTTGTAGGTGTCGACCTTACTCTATCGATGCTGAAAACTGCTCGATGGCGGTTGAACTCGAAAGGACTGGGACACAGAGTGGACTGGGTGCTGGCCAGGGCTGAGAATCTTCCATTTCGCGACGAGAGTTTTGGTGGCGCATCCATCAGCCTTGCGCTCAGAAATGTTTCCGATGCTCAGAAAACTTTCGGAGAAATGACCAGAACTACTGGACTAGGAGGGACAGTGATATCACTGGACTTTGCCCGTCCGCCGAATCGTCTCTTCCAAATCTTCTACTACGACTATCTGCTCGGACTATTCCCACTCTTCGGCCGCATGGTCTCGGAGGACTGGGGACGAACATTATCCTATCTAGGACGGTCCATACTGCGTGCTCGAACCGGGAAACAGATCGCTGGCCTCCTGAGCCGGGAGGGACTGGCTGATGCAAGCTCGGTCCCGTTGACTGCTGGAATCGTCTGCGCCGTCTACGGAAAGAAGCGATAACGTCGAGCGCGCTTGCGAACCGGCTCAGAATATTACAAAATCACACGACCGGGACTGGCTAGGTGGATCCCGTGATCAATGAAATAACTCCGCTTGTAAAGAAGATCAGACCGAACGACAGAAGCACGAGCCCCGCTATAATATCGAGTAGCCATCGCGGGACCCGCATCAGATAATCATAGGATATCGCTGATACGATGATGAGCACGAGCAGGCTGACCCCGGCTCCGATCAGTGTCCACTGAAAATTGTATGCTCCAGCAGCCGCGAGCACGAGGCTTGCCTCGAACCCTTCGGTAAGAGTTATTGAAAGAACCGGTAAAGAGTTGGGGACTGAGAACGGGACCACCGAGAGCCTCGGGTCAGCGCCTTCTCGTCTCAAGTCCTTCTCGACGACCTCGCGCTCCATCCGCTCCATCTTTTCCCTGAACGACTTGTGCCTGATCGCATACTTGACAAAGCCGCGCAGGAACCGACTAGAGAAATAGAACAGAACAATGGAGGTTGCGAAATCAATGATGATGACCGGCAGAAGGAGGAAGACCTGTCGCACCGCGAGGAAAGTGACGATCGAACCAAGTCCTCCCATAACGACTCCGAAGAGAATATTGTTTCTGCCGAGCTGTTTGATAGTGGCAAGTGAGAGGATGGCGACCTCGCTTCCTTCGACGAGTATTGCCTTGAAGGCGAGAAGGAACGAACCGATTATGACAACCGTCGGATCAGTCAAGATTCCCTGAATTCCTATGTGCAAACGGTCCTGTTTGCCCGCGTGTCTTTAGAGTTTGTTAGAGTGGGCCTTCCCGGCTCCCTCTAGTCGTTTTTCCAGTTACCATCGGTCATAGTGCGTAAACTGTTCTAGAGGCTTCCGTCTTGGAGGTCCAAGTTTGACGGTAGGATATCCAAGATATACCAGACATGCTATCTTGACATGGTCAGGGATGCGGAGTATCTTCTTGACCTCGGGCTCGCCTCGGGTCGATGTGGACCCGTGGACAGTTAGGCATGTTCCCAGTCCCATCGCATGTGCGGCGAGCATTAGGTTCTGTACAGACGGCAAAATACTGGCATAGCGGACCTCTTCACTCTTGCTCACCCGGTTCAGGTCTATGCAGCAGTAGATTATCGCGGGAACCTTCTCAGTATTCCTCAGCATCTCGGTCGCGTCATCGTACACTTCCTTCATGCGGCCAGTCATTCTGGGTCCGCTGCTCAGCCTCTCCAGCCATGTCCTCAACATCGGTTCGGCGAGGCGAGCCTTCACTCTGGCGTCTCGAACAACCACGAACTCCCATGGTTGCGTATTGCTACCGGAAGCAGCTCTGGTTGCGGCTTTGAGTATCGAACGAATGATCTCATCTGACACGGGGTCCTGTCTGAACTTGCGAACTGATCTTAACGAGTTGATTCCGTGAAGCAGAGTCATCTCTTTCGACATGGCGCTCTGCCGCTGTAATTCTCAAGGTTAAAGGCTCGCGCCAACATGGAATAATCCCCGTTTGTCCAAAACGTCACCCGCTAGATTGAAGGTTGCAGTCGACCTGGACGGGGTCTTGGCAGAGTCGATGCTCGTCTGGTGCGACCGAGCCAACAAGGAATTCGGGACACACCTGAAAATGGAGGAGCTAGACAGCTGGTCCTCTTGGAAGAGATTCTCTATCTCCAAAGACGACTTCTACCGGCTCCTCGACCAGACTTGGATAGACTGGGAACAGATCCCGCCAACCGAGCCTGGACTCGCAGACAAGGTAGCGCGGATCGAGAAGTTTGGAGACATAGATATCGTAACCGGCCGTAGCAAGGGTACAGAAGCGGCCGCGAAGAGTTGGGTCGAGAACCAGAAAGTTCGATACCGCCATTTCGTCAGGGTCGCTGGTTGGCGAGACAAGATCCATCTCAACTATGACGTCTATATCGACGATGCTCCCGACTTGATGCCGCTCGTCTCGCACAACCCGACGGCTTGGGCCATTCTCTACGACCGGCCCTGGAATCGGGACGTGCCGCGCATGCGGAAGGTTCTCAAAGCCGAGAGGTGGAGGCAGATTCCAGGATTGTTGAAGAAGATACAGGAAGTCAGGATACAGAATGATGGTTCCAGGAAACCAGACTCTTATACGAGAACGTGACGCTGTCTAGAAATCGAGGGCATACTATTGAAAGGCGAATACCAGGCCCCGAACGAGCTAGTCTACACAAAGGAGCATGAGTGGCTCCGATTAGAGGGCGACAAATGTCGCATAGGCGTCACGGATTACGCCCAGGCCTCGCTCCACGAAATAGTATATGTTGACCTGCCCAAGGTAGGGGCGAAGGTGGCTCAGATGCAGAGCCTCGGAACCGTGGAGTCAGTCAAGGCCGTGGCCGACGTATACAGCCCCATCGCCGGTGTCGTCCTCGAAGTCAACAATGAGCTCTCCGACGCCCCCGAACTTGTCAACAAGAGTCCCTACGAGAAAGGATGGATCACCGTAATCCAGCCGGACGATCTGAAGAAGGATCTCCCCTCACTAATGAAGCCCGAAGCCTACCGGGACTTTGTGAAGAAGATCACCGAGAAGAAATAGCTGCCATTCTGCAATATGCGTCAACTGTTTGGTCTTCAACTCCGACCACTCTCAGGCTTCTCGAATCTGAACGCACTTTTGGGCACCTAGGAAGTTTATTTCTCAGAAGTACAATGCAATAGACCCTCAACCATCGGGGATCTCGCAGTGCAAGAAGCATTCACTCTACTCTCACCGCCCTTGAAGGGTCTTCTGCAAGAGACTGGGATCTCCGCCCCAACCCCTCCTCAGGCAGAGGCGATTCCCTTCATCGTTCAAGGCGAGAATGTCTTAGTCATCGCGCCAACTGGATCAGGGAAGACAGAGGCTGCTCTCCTACCACTCATAGACAAGATGGTCCAGGACGGGAATCGACAAGGAATCTCGCTGCTCTACATCACTCCCCTCAGAGCACTAAACCGCGATCTCCTCAAACGACTCCAGGTCTGGTCAGCTAAACTAGGCTTCACGGTCGAGGTCAGGCATGGTGACACTCCTGCGGTTGATCGCCGGAGAATGGCCGGGAGACCCCCGGATCTTCTGATAACTACTCCGGAAACACTGCAGGCAATCCTTCCTGGAAGGAGGATGAGACAGCACCTTCGGCATGTCAAGGCAGTAGTGGTCGACGAGGTTCACGAACTGGCGGGAGATCGTCGCGGCGTCCAGCTGACAGTTGGGCTAGAACGACTGAGAGAAGCGCGTCCGGAAGGGTTCCAGAGAGTGGGACTCTCGGCGACCGTTGGGAATCCCGAAGAGATTTCTCGATTTCTCGGCGGCTCTGAGCCGGTCAGGATTGTTCAGATTCCTCTTGGCAAAGATACACGGTACAAGATCGAGTATCCGCCCCCCGGTGAGGAGGATCAGGAACTCGCTCGACGCCTCTACACGGCCCCTGAGGCTGCCGCACGACTGGCCTTGGTATCTGATCTTGTCGAGGCGCACGATTCGACTCTGATCTTCGTCAACAGCCGGGTCAACGCTGAGATGCTCGGCTCGAAGTTCAACATGATGGACCAGAAGATAATGGTCCACCATGGCTCGTTGCCCAAAGAAGAGCGGGTCCGGGCTGAGGAAGCCTTCAAGGCCCGCCAGATCAAGGGACTAGTCTGCACGAGCACCCTAGAGCTGGGCATCGACATCGGCTCCGTCGACCTCGTCGTCCAGTACATGTCCCCGCGGCAGGTAAACAGCCTCGTCCAGCGAGTAGGGAGATCCGGACACAGTCTGACCAGGACCTCACAGGGAGTTCTAGTATCTGTTTCGACAGAGGATCTCTTGGAGTCGATAGGAGTCATCGAACTAGCCAAGGAGGGCCGGCTCGAGCCAACAATCATCCACCACGGGGCGCTCGATGTCCTCGCGCATCAGATCGCCGGCCTATTGATGGACTCTGAAGGCAGCGTCTCCTTCACACACATCAAGCAGGTCCTGTCGAGAGCGTTTCCCTACTCTAGGCTTGAGGATGCTGAGCTGGAGAAGGTTGTCGAGTTCATGCGGAAGATGGGCTACCTCAAACGAGACGATCAGCATCTCTACCGGACTTCTCGGACGAGACTGTACTACTACGAGAACCTCAGCATGATTCCGGACGAGCGGCGCTATCCCGTGATTGATCTAACCAACCAGCAGTCGGTGGGGATACTCGGCGAAGAGTTCATGCTAACAATGGCTCATGTCGGCCTCAACTTCATCGTCAAGGGACGGGTCTGGCAGATGAAACAGATCACCGACGATGGGAAAGTGTACGTCCTACCCGTGAACGATCCTACCGCGGCCATTCCCGGATGGGATGGCCAAATACTCCCGGTGCCGGGCACTCTTGCCGTCCGAGTTGGCGAATACCGGAAACAGATCGATAGGTTGTTGGACGAACACAAGGCCCGCGCTCCTGTTGTCGAGAAGTTCTCGCGAATATGGCCTGCGGACCCGTATGGAGTACGCAGGGTCGTTGAAGAGATAGAAACCCACAGAGCCACAGGCGCACCAGTCCCGACCAACGATCGGGTCCTGATCGAAGGATTCGACCGCTACATCATAATTCACACCCACTTCGGAGACGTCCTCAACTTCACCCTAGGCGAGGTGATCGAGGAGCTCTTCCGACGCCAAGGCCTCGTGCGAATGTGGTGGTGGGACTCTTACCGGATACTGTACGAGATGACGGCGGACACGGCAGACCTGGATCTTGAAGATCTCTTCCTAAAACAGGTCTTCGGGGTTGACGAGCCAGTCCTGGGAGGCGCCTGTCACGGTGTCTTGCACCGACACTTTCCCTGGGAACTGCAGATGAAGCAGATCGCTGAGAGGTTTGGAGCATTGAGCCGTGGACGACTCATGTATGGTGGCGCAATGAAAGAGCTACAGGTCCGTTTCCGGCTGACCCCAATCTACGACGAGACCATTCGCGAGGCGCAAGTCGAACGGGCCGACTTTGAAGGAGTCAAGAAGATCTTCAAGCAGATCAAAGAACAGAATATGGAAGTCAGATTCTTCCGATCAAGAGACAAGCCGACACCACTAGCTTATCACATCCTCTACCGCCATGTTGACATTCCAGAGCTGATTGCTCCGGAGAATTTTGCAGCCGACAATATGGCGCGGCTGCGGATCTCGATTGAAGGACGAGCCATCGACCTGCTCTGCTTCGAATGCGGGAGTCTCGCCACCGACATCACGATCGCCGATCTACCCGCTAATCCTTCCTGTCCGAAGTGTAGCTCCAAACTTCTAGCGCCTGTCTTCTGGTCTAGTGGTTATGTGGCAGGCGTTCTCCACAAAAAGCGAAACAAGCAAGCACTGGACGAGAATGAGCAGAAGGCGTTGACTAGGGCGCGCCGTTCAGGCGATCTGGTCATTGCATATGGGAAGAGGGCTGTTATCGCACAGTCTGTTTACGGGATTGGTCCTCAGACAGCCAGCAGGGTCTTATCGAAGATGCATGAGAGCGATGATGAATTCTACAGGGACCTCTTAGAGGCCAAGCTACAATTCATAACAACAAGACCTTACTGGAACAATTGAATTCTGTTGCCTAGGGTCAGCGTGCTATTTTTGCGATAATCTGAGACGGTCTCTTGCTTCTTAGCCTCTCCGATCTAGGAATCCTATTCGTGTCCCTTCTGAACAGAAACTCAACCTTCCAGCCCGACTGAGAGTTACCAGCCAGTTTCTGTTTGATGATTTTTCCCAGTCCACGATCTATCTCGAAACCCCAGCTGCTACGCCCGAGTTCCTGGGCAACCTTCATGGTGGTTCCTGATCCGAGGAACGGGTCCAGAACTGTTTCGCCGTGAAAGCTGAAGAGTCTGATTAGCCGTTTCGGAATCTCTTCCGGGAATGCTGCTACGCCCTTCTCCAAACGCTGGCCCATAGGCAGAACGTTTGTAATGTTCCACACAGTCAGAGCCCACCCCTCACCATTGTAGGCGTCTATCGGAATTCTCGACTTCTCGAGCTCCTTTGCAGGGAGCCCTCGTAAGTATGAGTAGTCGAACTTCCCCTTCTGGAAGACGAGAATGCTTTCCTGAATATTGTCCGGATAATAGTACATCGGATAGGGGTGCTGAATTACGACCCCGCTACGACGGCTTATTCGTACGTATCCTTTCGGTTTGACCCATACGATCCTGTCTCTGTATCGAAAACCTGCATCGAGCATCAGCCTCGTAACATCAGCAACAACGGGATACTTCTGACCCTTCACTAGCATATCGTCAGTGACGAAGCATGCTACCCGCCCAGGGGCCATCACACGATACAGATCTTTGGACAGATCTCGAACAAGTTGGAGGAACTCCTCGTATGTCTCGAAGAGGTCGGGATATTCGAAAGGTGCATTGTAGTATGGTGGGCTCGTGACCATTAGGTGGATCGTGCCATCAGGGATTTCCTTCATAGTCTTGCAGTCGCCGAAGACAACCCGATGGAATGGTTTCAATCGAGAACGATGAGCCGATGTGGAGTTCCACTTTAAAGATTGATGACTTGTCTCGGAAGGCCACTTTCACATTGACTCCGCGGGTCCTTGTTCCCCCACTTATCCCACTCTCTGCAAACAAGGAACCAGCGGGGGCTTGCCACCGATATTCCTCTCAAGCGAATCGGGTGTCTTTCAGGAAAGCGTTTTCTACGAGAATAGTAACTTGAAAGATGGGCGGCCGCATCGTTGCTCAATCCTCTAATATCCCATGTTCAAAGCGAAGCCTCCTCAAGCGCACAGCGCCATCATCTCAACAATCTCGCACGAAAAGGACGTGGTAGCTCCAAACCAGAGACGAACTCGCAGATCACTCAGAGAGGCATAGCAAGAAGGTCAAGGTACTATCTTTGCGGAACCATCTTCCTCGTACTTTTTTTCTCGATTGCGAATGCGAGCGGCGGTCATGAAGCTGGGATTAAGGCCACTCTACCAGGGCCTATCCCTACCGTTGTAGGAGACTCTTCTTTCAGTTACTCTTCGCAGTGGGGCTCGTACGGCGGCCCGATAATGCCCAACGGAGTTACGGTGGACCCCTCGGGCAACGTGTACATCGCCGACGCCAAGAACTATGCCATAGTCAAGCTGGCAAGAGACGGATCATTCGTCACCTCATGGGGATCCTACGGCACAGGACCCGGACAGTTCCGCAATCCAGAAGGGGTTGCTCTTGACGCTTCCGGAAACGTGTACGTTACAGATTCAGTCAACAACAACCTTGAGAAGTTTACGAACGCAGGCATTTTCATTACGTCCTGGAGCACTTGGAATACGACAAACGTCCTCAGGAACCCTATAGGTCTGAGCGTCAATGCTACCGGCTTCGTGTATGTCGCAGACCAGGGAAACCAGCGGGTGGAGATCTTCAGAAGCGACGGAACCTACGTAAGTTCGTTTGGTGGTCTAGGCTCGAACCTAGTTGGAAAGTTTCAGAGCCCCTTCGGGGTGGCAGTAGGGCCCACGTACGTCTACGTGAGTGACGCTTCATTTCAGTCGGGTAATATTACAGAATTCACGAAAACGGGAGGTTTCGTCTGCGCATGGGGGAGCAGCTCCTTGTTTCAGCCCGCGATGGTAGCCACGGACAACGTGTCCAACGTATACGTCACCGACAATCTTGAGAACGATGTTGTGAAGTTTAGCGCGTGCAACGACACGGCTGTCTGGATTTCAGGCTCAACAGGCGGTTTCCCAGGACAGTTCAACAGTCCGGTTGGCGTGGCCGTCGACAGCGGGATGAACGTCTATGTCGGGGACTCAAACAACTTTAGGATTCAGAAACTATCAGCTGGCACAGGAGGCTACCTCTCGAGTCTCACATACCCAAGACCGGGCATGTTTTCTAATCCCTATGATGACGCATTTGACGGCCTAGGCCACGTCTATGTTGCGGATGAGGGCAACAATCGGGTTCAGATGTTTTCACTAGCCGGAGTTTTTGTGCTGGCTTGGGGAACGACTGGAACCGGAAACGGCCAATTCAACGCTCCAGTCGGAATCGCGCTCGACCATGCTGGGAACGTCTATGTGGCCGACTCATCGAATAATCGAGTAGAGAAATTCTCTCCAGACGGCACCTTCATCACAACGTGGGGTACGTTCGGGGCCGGCAATGGACAATTCTATAGCCCGTTCGGCGTTGCGATCGACAGCTCAAACAATGTCTACGTGACGGATTACTCCAATAACAGAGTCGAAAAGTTCGACAGTTCGGGAATTTTCCTGGCAAAATGGGGATCCTCCGGCGCAGGTAACGACCAGTTCAGCGGTCCAATAGGGATTGCAGTGGACGGCTCGAACAATGTGTATGTCAGCGACTCGTCCAACAATCGCGTCGAGAAGTTCACGAGTTCTGGTACTTTCCTGACAACTTGGGGAAGTTTTGGTTCAGGAAATGGACAGTTGAATTTTCCGGGGCATTTGTCTTTGGATTCAGCTGGAAACGTGTACTTGGCGGATACTTACAATAACCGGCTCCAAGAGTTTACCGGCAGCGGCACGTTTCTCACATCCTTTGGAACAGTGGGCTCGGGAAACGGCCAATTAGTCTATCCTGAGGGTCTAGCGATTGACAATTCGGGAAATGTCTACGTCTCTGATACAGGCAACCCATCAGGAGTTGGCAATAGCCGGATTGAAGTCTTCGCCCCGGCATCGGGGAGCGTTGGCGGAGTTACAGTGCCAGTGGACAAATTTGCTTTGCTAGCTGTGTATCTAGGCCCTCTGCTGGCGGCCTTGGGAGCAGTGATCACACTAATCATTCTTGCCAACAGATACAGATACATGAAACAAGCGACAGCGGTCGGAAATTGTACAACGATTCCGCTGTTCCTAGCTCCGCATTGAATTAGGCCGCGACCTGGACGGATCGAAGGCAGTGTCTACCGTTCTATTTTTGAGGCGTCTTACAAAAAGAGGGTTTGGGAGGATTCTCCTCCCCCGTCTTCACTTTAGCCTATGCTGCTGCTAGGTCGACGATCAGTTGGTCGACGATAGGTGAGCCGATGCCTGATGCGACATCATAGCCCGTTCCTGCCGAGAAACCAACAGATGAACCGACCAGTTGGTCGTTGCCCACGGTGATGTCATGGAAGTCGGTCGCATAGCGGGCGCTGTGGTAGATGCCATAGAGGACCGGGTTCAAGTCACCGATTGGACCCTTACCCAGGCTAGCGCGAGCCTGGTTCGCCAAAGCAATGATGCCAGCCCATTGCGGTGAGCCGGCACTGGTTCCCCCGACGATGAACAGGACTGGGCTTCCGAGGCCTCCATAAACCACTAGGACGCCGCCGTCGATGGCTGCGTTGTAGTCTACGTCTGGGCCTCTAGCTGATAGGCCTAGGCCGGTCTGGTATGATGGGACGCCGAAGATTATGCTGGGTGCTCCACCTGTGGCAGCTCCGAAGCTGGGCTCGTTCCAGATTTGTTCGCCGCCATAGCCGTCAGGAACGCAGTTTGGCGGGACGGTGCGGCCGAGGACGCATGGTCCGTGGTAGCTGGAGAGGCCTGATGTGCATGAGAAGGGTGTAGAGGTTGGGCAGGGAGTGAGGGTTCCGGTTGCATTGTATGGAAGTCCCTGAGTGCCGGTTACGGCGGTGTTGTGGAGGTCTGAGGCTGGGAAGTTGGACATTTCAGTACCAAAGCCGAAATCTGCGCCGGTGTCGCCTGCTGATGCGAAGAACGTGTCGCCCATGGCGACTCCGTTCGCGTAGTTGGTCTGGGCTTGCATTATCTGGCCATTGTTGGCTGTTAGAAAGATCTCAGGTATTCCGAAGCTTTGGGAGAAGATGGCGCCTGGAAAGGCGGCGATGGCGGCAGCTTCTGCCTCGTTGATTGCGTTTCCTGAGGAGGTGGCTGCTACGTCTAGGACGATGTTGGCTCCTGGGGCCATTGCATGTGCGTATTGTACATCAAGGCTTGTCTCGATTGTCCATGAGAACACTCCGTGCATCGGATTCGTGTTAATGTTGACATGGGGACATGTGCTGGTGTCGAAGGGTTTGGGAGAGTTTCCGCAGAATATTGTGAAGGATGGCGGGGCCGGGATTCCGAAGAGCGAGTCAAACAGTGCCAGGTCACTTTCAACGGTGGGGCTTCCGAAAGCGTCGACGATGACGATCGTCTGTCCCGCGCCGTCGATGGTGGCGGTGGACGGGTACTCGTATGCTTTCTTGATGAATGATGGTGAGTAGCATACGATGCTACCGAGGGAAGCGTTTTTGCAGAGAGGAAGTCCCTGGGGCAGAGTTGTCAGGGGGCCGAGCTGAACATAGCTCAGGTTCGGTGCGTAGTTGAAGTTGAGCAGGCTAGTTACGGGGCCTATGCTCATTGGGGTTAGCATTAAGGCGGCAATTGTTAGGGTTGATATTGCGAGTATTTTCTTCATGTTCAGGGCTTGGACCCTACTATCAATATAAGTTCTTGGCTTCTTGAAGATAGACATGGATACCTATGAGCTGAAAACCCTAGCCCCAGCTACTCTAAGGGTTTATTCTGCTAGGGCAAACATTCTCCCTTGAGAAGTCGCAAAACGGTTTCTAGCGTGTTCTAAGCCTGATGTTCTCAAATGAACACGGTCTCCACCCCGTTCAAAGCTGTGCTTGATCGGTGATGGGGGCAGACAATGGTTAACTGATATTGGCCAGAGCTCCCCTCAACGACCATGGTCTTGACGATGAAGAACCATACTATTGTGGTAGGCCGCTTGCAAACAAATTGCTACATCCTTCAATCCGGAGCAGAAGTGATGATCGTCGATCCAGGCGATGAGCCAGAGCGAATTGTGAGGTTCATCAAAGATATCAACGCCAGAACAACGCGGATTGTTGCCACGCATACTCACTTTGATCACGTGCTAGGCGTTGACGGGGTCCGGAAAGCAACCAAGACTCTGTTCTTGATCCATCCGGAAGACCTGCCTATACTACAGTCGATGCAGTCGCGCGTGCGCCAGTTCATGGGATTCGAAGTTCCGCCGCCGCCTAGGGTCGATGGCTACCTCAAGGACGGAGACTCTCTGAAGGTGGGAGATGAGACGGTCCATGTTCTCCACACTCCAGGCCATTCGCCCGGCAGCATCAGCCTGACCGGCGACGGATACGTCTTGACAGGTGACGCTCTGTTCAACCAGTCAATCGGAAGGACGGATCTTCCAGGAGGAGACCTCGACACTCTCATCCGCTCCATCAGGGAGAGGCTGTTCAGGTTGGACGATGACACAGCAGTCTATCCTGGCCATGGACCTGAGACTACAATTGGCGATGAGAAGCTCGCAAATCCCTTCGTAGGAGAGGCTGCAAGGCCTATCAGATAGGCAATCGTCTTATCCCACTATCGTTTCCCAGAACCGAAACAGCATTGTCCAGCCTAGACTCGATCCTCAAGAACTCTCTGAGCCAAGCCAGCCCTCACACCAAGGAGGTGTACAGTCAGAATCCCCTAACTGCCAACGAGGTCATCGAACTCGCCAACAGTCGAGTCCTCACACTCGCAGCCACTGTAAGACCGGATGGCAGACCCCACCTCTCACCCACCGACCTCGTGGTTGTTGACGGAGTCTTCTATCTCGGAGTGGACATGTCCATGGCCCGTTACCGGAACCTCAGACAGAATCCCGCCGTGACCGTAATGCTGGCCGACGGCTGGAAGCGTCAGGCGATCCTCGAAGGAAACGCAGACTTTCTTGACATGAAGAGCGAGACAGCCAGGGGAGTCTTGGAGGCTCAGAAGAAGAAGTACGGCTGGGTTACAGACGCGCTGGCAGAATTCCGACCAGCGAAAGCGTTCACCTGGAAGACAAAATAGACACGGGCCACTCTGAGAAGAAAATCGCCCAGAATAAGCCTGGATCAGCAATCTGGGACGGGGGTCCCAGGCGGCGCCTTTCGCACGCTTGAACGCCGCCACACGGCAACTATAGAAAACAGCCAATCAGCCCGTTCTGCGCGACAAACCGGAGTTCTCGCCCAGAAACGTTCCAGATAGCGAAAGACCCCTCCTAGAATTTAGAAAACAAAAATTTCCCGCGACACAAGAGTGCCCCTTTGGAAAACTCTCCATCCTGGAAAAATCCGTCCCAGAACAAGGCCAGCTCCCGGACCTAGAAGGCCCCACCGCTCGACCCACGCTTCAATTCTGTTCCAACCCGCCTACCGGCGTCAGGCGTTAAAATAATGCCCAACGTCCCTAGAACTCATGGTCATGAACAAGACAGACGAGGAATGGAAGAAAGAGCTAGACCCACAACAGTACAAGATACTGAGGAAGAAGGCCACAGAACCCGCCTTCACCGGCAAACTACTACACAACAAAGAAAAAGGAGTCTACACATGCGCAGGCTGCGGAACAGAACTCTTCTCCTCAGACTCAAAATATGACAGCGGCAGCGGATGGCCCAGCTTCTGGACCACGCTGGCCAAGGACAAGATAGTCGAAATACCAGACCGTACCGTGGGAATGGATAGAATCGAAATCATCTGCAAAAACTGTGGAGGTCATCTCGGCCATCTCTTCGACGACGGACCCCAGCCCACCGGAATGCGCTACTGCGTAAACTCGCTATCCCTCGGCTTCAAGAAAAAGGACGCTAAATAGGCAACTGTTCAGATTCCAATAGTCTGTTGTCCATAATCGTCAGGGACCTCTCCAGAAGCTCCTCTACTGGCCAGAGCTTGTTCCAGTCTCGTTCCTCTGGTCCGGCTGGCTCTCTCCAAACACAGCCTCAGACAATCCCGAATAGGTCTCGGTGGAAGTGCCAAGAGAAGTATCGGGCGACGGCTGCCAAGCCGGCGAGGTTTCTGGAGCGGCCTCTGGCTTGATCTCTTGTTTTGTCTCAGGTCGCGTTTCAGAACCCAACTCCGCAGGCTTCTGCTTCCTTCCAGCTTTGACGTAGACAATTAGTATTTTGTAGGTCTCGTTACAGCTCTTGCATCGTCCAACCTGGACAGTCCTTTTCAGCTTCAGAGTATGGTTCTTGCAGACAGGGCAATCGGCAAAACGGCTTCTAGAGACAGCCTCCTCCGTCTTCACAGTCTTCAATGCTGCCCGCCCGCATGTATGCGACGCCTGCGAATAGTCGTTCTGTAACCAGCAGATCGACAGAATCGACCTAGAAGGATATTTTCGGATGGTGGACCTCGTCGTCAAGATGCTTGTACTTCCACACCGCCATCGAGGCAAGCCATGATGCCACGAATATGCTAATAATCCCATAGCCGATCGTTTCAAAGTCAAGCCGAGCAAGCCAGCCCCAGAACGGGCCCTGAAGATTCAGTTCCCCAGACAGCACCTGCAGAAGCTCAACACCGCCAATAACAAACGCGACGAGGACAGAGATGACCGTAATGGTCAGATTATAGTAGATCTTCCGGAGCGGCTTCACAAAAGCCCAACCGTACGCTACACACATAGTCACACCGTCAGTCGTATCGACAAGTACCATTCCCAGAGTAAACATCACCGGCAATATCAGAACCATCCAGACAGGAACTGTCGAGGCAACCCCAAAACTCACAGCGAGAGCAAAGAAAAGAATCTCACTCGCGGTGTCAAACCCCAAGCCGAAGAGCACGCCGATCGGGTAGATCTGCCATGGCCGCTGGACTATCCGGAAGAGCCCCTTGAAGTACCGGTTGAGAAATCCGCGATTCTCCAGCAGATCATTCAGCTCAGACTCGTCAACACGTCCCCGTCTAAGATTCTGGAACATGCGGTAGACCCCTATCACGATCAGAGCGTTCACAGCTCCAATCAAGAACAGGAACAATCCGGACACGGTGGTTCCGATAACAGTTCCCGAAGTCTGCAGAAACGAACTATCCTGGACAACAATCCGGGTTGCAAGAACAAGCCCCACTGTGAGCCCCACTACGATGGTTGAGTGACCGAGCGAAAACCATGTTCCTACGGTAACAGGTCTCTTCCCCTCATGCATCAGCTTCCTAGTAGTATTGTCAATCGCTACGATATGGTCAGCGTCCACCCCGTGGCGCAGTCCCAGAACGAAAGCAGCTATGCATAACCCGAAGAGTAGCGGCGAGGCCCGGCCGAGGACGATAGAGCCGATGAAACCGAGCAGAGTCGCGATCGCCAGACCCGCATACAAGCCAAGAATGCTCGCCTTCTCCTCGCCAGTAAGTCCCAGCCTAGAACTGATTGGAGTGGAATTTTCAGACAAGGCTACAAGAGCCGCTAACCCAGACCGATCACGAGTTGCGATATAAACAGATGCTCAGACTCGAGTATAAGACAGAAGTGGAGATCGGGCACTACGAGAAATGATCCCGTCACGCGATTTGCCAATCCCCGGTTTTGACACCCTTAAATAAGGAATTGAGAAAGGAAATCTTGGTCCCTAAACAGAGACGGGTTTGAAACCTTGAGTTCTACAACCAACCCCTACTTTGACAGAGTAAAATCACAGACCGGCATACTCGAAAAGATCGAGCTCCTCGTTCCCGGATTCCACGGCTACAAGGAGAAAGAGATGAGACGAGAGTCTGACAAGCTCATCCGAAACCAGATCTACCAGAAACTCTCCGATGCCGAAGGCCAGGCCAAAGACATCTACCGCGCCCTCGTCAACCAGGGAGCAAACGACACATGGGACGATACCGACCATCTCCTCGCCCGTCTCGACCGAATAATGGAGAGAATCAACCACTCAGAATACGGATACGCAGGATTCTTCGACTCGACCAAGGTCAAAGAACCTGATCTGGACCGGATGATGGGCTACGACATGCAACTCATACAGATGGCCGACAATGTAACGACATCGATACGGTCGCTCAAAGACGTTCTCGATAACGACCGGCTCCAAGAAGCCAAAGGCAAAGTCAGTGAGGCCATGAAGGTTGTAGACGCCCTTGAAAACGCGTATAATGGCCGAAAACAGATTATAGTAGGAGTCCAGTAAGATAATGCCACAGGTAATAGAATGGAGAAACGCTGGACCAGACGACGTCGTATGGCGCTATCCAGTCGAACAGATCATAACAGGCGCTCAGCTAGTTGTCCACGAGTTTGAAGCCGCTGTCTTCCTCCGAGATGGCAAGGCGTACGATGTCTTCGGACCCGGACGGCACACACTCACGACCCTAAACCTCCCGCTGATATCGAGAGCCTACGGCATATTCTTCGGCGGAAAAGACCCCTTCACGGCCATCGTCATCTATGTCTCCACCAAACAGTTCGCAGGCAAATGGGGCGCAAAGGCTCAGACGACCGAACTAGCACCGTTGATGGTGCACGGAACCGCCTGGTTCCGTATCAAGGATCCGAACCTATTCGTAAACGAGGTGGTAGGAGGACAGGGAGCCTACACGACATCCCAAGTAGACGATTTCATCCGGGGCTTCATCAACGAGCGAGTCATAGACGTAATGTCAAAGTACGATCTGACTACCGCCTTCACCCAGCTGGACAAGGCGTCCACTGATGTCAAGGTCAACATCAACGATGCTCTCAACAGGCTCGGAACCGACCTCGTCGACTTCAAGTTCGAAGGGATCGACACATCCGACCAATTCCGAGACCGCCTCTTCTGGATAAAGCAACACGCCGCAACTTCCGACGTCCTACGAATGGAGACAGCCAAGGACATCGGCCAGAGCCTAAGCACTTCCCAGGGAGGAGCCGGACTCGGCTCAGGAATGGTCCTCATCCCTCAAGTCATGAACGCTCCCATGCAGTCACCAATGATTCAGTCACAGACAGCCTTCGTCGCATGTCCGAAATGCGGCAACCAAGTCCAGCAAGGCGCGAGATTCTGCCCGAACTGCGGCGCCAACATGGCCCCGGCAACAAGTCCATGTCCCCACTGTGGAAAACCGGTTGCTGTTGGAGCGAAGTTCTGTCCCGAGTGTGGACAGAAAATATGATCAAGAAGCTTGACGGAACCTTCGTCGTTCCTGGCGAGAAACTCGGAGTGGTCGAAGAATTCGACCCTGGACGAGGAACAGTCGAGGTAGACGGCATAGTCTATTCCTCCCAGACCGGAACGGCCGCCCTCGACCCAAAGAGACACGTTGTCACCGTCAGACCCGCGACCGGGCCCCCGGTCGTCCCCGAAGAAGGCTCCTCGATCACAGGCATAGTCGAGAAGGTCCAGGAGAAAATGGCCATAATCAACATAGTAGTCGTGGACGGAAAAAAGATGGCGCTTCCCTTCACAGGGATGCTTCACATATCCAACTCTAGCCCACGCTTCGAACGAGTCATGGGCGAGGTATGCAAGCCCAACGACATCATCAGAGCAAAAGTAATCGACACAAGCCAGCGGATACCTAAACTTACAACGATCGGCAGAGAACTGGGCGTCATCAAAGCCTACTGCTCCCGTTGCGGCAATGAGCTTGTCCTCTCGGGCCGGATACTAAGGTGCGGTGTCTGCAGAAACGTTGAAAGAAGGCGCCTAGCCGAGGACTTCCAGACAGAGACCGAGGTACAAAGTTGAAAATCAACATTCTGAAGAGATCCAAAGGACTGTTGAAGATAGAGGTCGAAGGAGAAGGACACTCTTTTGGAAACCTCATGCAAGAGACCCTACTCGAAGACAAGACCGTCGACTGGGCAGGATATGACCAGCCCCATCCACTCTTCAGGCAATCAATAATTACCGTCCGGATGAAAGGAGAAGCGCAGGCTGACAAAGCTCTCGACAGGGCCTCCAAGAAGATTAGGTCTGACACTGAAGAATTCGTCGAGAAATTTTCATCCGCTATAAAGAACGAGAACTAGCTGGAGCCCGCCGATCTGGCCAGAGGGCTCCTCTTCGACTTCGACGGCACACTCTACGGCGACTGGAGAATCTGGATCTCAATCATAGAAGAAACCCTCTCTGACTACCAAATATCAATCAACCCCCACGATGCCCTCGAAAAAGCTCGAGCGATGATCGAGCACGAAGGAGGCTCAAACAGTACACTAAGAATCAGCAGCGTCGCCACAGCCCTGGCACGAGACAACGGCGTCGACCGAGACGATCAAATAAGAACACGATTTTTCGAAATACTCGACCAACGGATGGATGCGACGGGTCCGGGCAAGAATCTTGTCAAGATGTTGGGAAAATTCGAACATGAAGGATGTCGCTTGGGCATAGTGACGTTCGTGAGAAAGCCTCGTATCGCTCGAAGGCTGGGCGTCTGGAAGATCAAACAATACTTTCAAACAGTAATAACGCCGGACGATGTGCCAGACTTCAAACCTTCACCAGACCCGTTCATCAAGGCTATGGAGCAGTTAGGGGTCACGCCCAAACAGTGCTTCGTCGTAGGAGACGAACCGGTAGACATGATCGGGGGAAAGAAAGCTGGAGCAACTACAATCGGCCTTCCACAAGGATTCTTCAGACGAGAAGAGCTGGAAAAAGCCGGCGCCGATTACATTCTCCACTCCCTTGAGAATCTAACGGGTATCATATAAAATAGTGTCTGATGAAGAGTCCGTAGAGGCAGAGGGGTGCTAGATGATCAACATCTTGCAGGAGTCTTGACAGACCATGGACTAGCCCAGTTTGGCGATGCTCTTCTGAATTTCGCCTTCTCATTGGCACTGACAGAAACGACCGGACATCCCAGAGGGACAAAAGTTTCAGACAAGACGCTCGCTGACGCCGCATTTAGGGCAGGCCTTAGAAAATACCTGCCGAGGAGGATAGGGCGCGGAGACGTGGCCAACAGCCTCGAAGCCCTGCTGGGCTTCGTCTGGCTCAAGAAGCTCTTGACTCTGGAAGAAATACTCAACTGCCTGAGAACCGAGAGTTTCACGCACGTCCAAAACTTCGCCCAACTTGCAGAACTCGCGCTTGCGAGATTGAAACGATGAGCGGGCCTCTTCGACACGTGAAAAAGGAGATACGCATCTTGGGTCTCGATGCATGCAATCCCAGTCTCACCGTTGGAGCTGTGGTCCGAGGAGGGCTTTACTTGGACGGCGTCATGACCTTCTCCCGAGATGCAGAGGAGGAAGCAGATCTGATAGCCAATAAAATCGCTAAATCACGCTACTTTCCAGAATTGAGAACCATAATGGTCCATGACCCTAAGAGCCTCCTAGATCCAAAGATCATGCAGCAAGGTACCAGGTTGCCGGTTGTCAATATCGCTCTCGACAGTCGTATCAAGGCCGGAGGGTACCGGTTCTATGGGAAGGACCGACAACAATTGTGGATCAAGACAACGTTAGAATCACCGAGTCTAGAGAAGATTCTCTCTCTAACCAAATCACGTGGTAGGTTGCCGGAACCTCTCCGCATCGCCCATCTGCTAGCAAAACTAAATATCCCCAGAAGGCTTTCGCGGGATAAAGAATAAATTCGCGCAGACAGTCTCGCTCTGAGCTGAACACGTTTTGCAGTTTTGTCCGAAGTGTGGGTCTACCCTACTTCCTTCCAAGATGGAGAAGAAGGTCTTCATGGCGTGCGCAAAGTGTGGCTATACTAGCAGCCGGGCTGACAAGGTAATCAGTCGACTCTCCCACGAGAGGGAAAACATAATCGTTCTAGGCAAAGAAGAGCAGAAGATCCGCACCCTCCCCAAGACGAAGGCTGAGTGTCCAAAGTGCAACAACCACGAAGCCTTTTATTGGCTCGTCCAGACGAGGGGTGCCGACGAGTCGTCCACGCAGTTCTTTAGATGTACCAACTGCGGGGCAACCTGGCGAGAGAATAGTTAGACCAATGTTGGAAAGCTCATTAGCAGAAACAACGAGCAAGAAAGAAGGAACGGCAAAACCAGCTTTGTTTAAGGCCACGATGAACGATGCCCGATTATTCAGAAACCTAATCGGAGCCATTTCGAGCCTAATCGAAGAGGCGGACTTCAACGCCACACCGGAAGGAATCAAACTCCGCTCCATGGATCCGTCACACATAGCGATGGTGGATTTCGAATGGCCGAAAGCGGCCTTCGACATCTACGAGTGCACCAGCCCAACAAAGCTGAGATTGAGCGTATCAAATCTCCTCAAGCTTCTCAAGAGAACTAGGAGTGACGAGTCTGTAGAGATCGTGTACGACGATGCGAACAAGAAGCTCAACATCACTCTGAAGAACAAGATCGTCCGGAAATTCATCACGCCGACACTAGAGCCCTCCACGGAAGAGGTGCCAACTCCCAAAGTCCCATTCAATGCGAGAGTAAAGATCACCGCGGTCAGCCTTAGAGACGTTATCGACGACGCACAATCCATAAGCGACAACGTCAAGCTCGAAGTGAGTCCGGAAAAGTTCATTGTCAGAGCTACTGGCGAACTTAGCAGCGCGATCATCGAAATGGACAAGGGAAGCGACGCGATACTAGAGCTAGACGCAAAAGAGGCCTGCAGAGCAACATACAATCTGAACTATTTTGGGGAAATCATACGGGCTGGCTCGGGCGCGTCAGAGGTAGCATCTCTAGAGTTCTCGACCAACATGCCAATCAAGGTCGAATTTGAGATGCCCCAGCAGGGCAGACTCCTATACTATCTCGCGCCCAGAATTGAGCAAGAATAAGACGATGGCATGCTAACAAGGGCTGACCTAGCAAAGTACCCCTTTGTCGCAGAAGCCACGGATTACGTTAGAGAACTAGGTTTCTCTATCGACGAGATAGCAACCCCAGAGTTCAGTCCAGTCTTGGACAGAGCGGAGAGACGCCTGGAAGAGGCGCTCTCTAAGAGCCAGATCTCGGTTGAGGTCAGCAACGAAAGTGCCGAGATCCTCTCATTCCCTGTATCCAATCTAATCCTAGGTCTCATCGGAGATGAGAGGGCCCGGCGAAGGTTCGCTCTTGCAGAAGCGAAGAGAGCTTACGACCTTCTCAGACAAGAGAGCCCTGAGAAACTAGAACACATTGCAACCACCACATTCGGATGGAGACTCGAGAGGCTCGACATAAGGCTGGGACTGAGACTTTATGATTTCGGCCTCAATTTAGCAGACTTTCTTCGCAACTCAGTCCATCTCCGAGAGCCACGATGGAACCTTCCAAACAGAGTTCTCAACCACGGGCTTGTATATGTCACACGTGAGGAGACCGCTCGCCTAATGGAGGAAGAAGTGAGAATGAGAGTTCTGGAGAGGTCTAGTAAGGTACCTGCGTCAGTCCCCCAACCCTTGGGATCAAAGGTGGAGAGGGCCAGGGGACTTGTTATCAAATGGCTCGGAATTCCTACTCAATATGAACTCCCCAAGGTTCCCATGCCGGACGCGATGCCCCCGTGCATCAGGCATCTGATAGACAATCTGAATGAAGGAAAGAACGTCCAGCACATGGGAAGGTTCGCCCTAGCAGCTTTCTTGCTGAATATCGGAGCTGGCGACGAAGAGATCGTGAAAATGTTCAAGCCTGCAACTGACTTTTCGGAGAGGATGACTCGTTACCAAGTCGAGCATATCGGGGGAAAAAGAGGGGGCAGGACAAAATACACCTGTCCGATGTGCACCACCCTCAAGACCCATGGAGTTTGTTTCAAACCAGACAAAATTTGCGATACCATCAGGAACCCTCTAAGCTACTACAAGAGAAAATCACGGATTCTCTCAGGCAAAGGTCCTAGCCGTGAGTTCAGCTGAACACTTAATCAAGCAAAAATTCCAGCAATTCTACCTAGAACGGAATCGGACGCTGTTCTCACCGCCAGCTGCTTCCCAACGAGAGTATGGGTTCCTCCTCTTCAAGGGGAAGTTCATGGTACGACATAGGACTTTCAAGAATCCAGAAACTCTCTTGACAGCAATAAGGGATCTATCGCCAGCTCATGTTTACTTCTCGACCGCTTACTATCAAGATCCGACTGCTTCAATGGACCAAAAGGGTTGGCTCGGAGCGGATCTCGTCTTCGATATCGACGCCGACCACTTGGACACGCCTTGCAAAATAATGCATGATAATTGGAAATGCAAAGCGTGCTCAACCGTGGGAAAGGGGAGTGCTCCCAAGACATGTCCAAAGTGCAAGAACGATCGAGTGGAAATCGAAACTTGGTTGTGCGATCGGTGTCTTCAGGAGGCCAAGGAAGAGACCATCCATCTATTGGAGATGATTTTTTCAGACCTTCAGATGGGGGATGCGAATCTGAGTGTTTACTTTTCGGGTCATCGGGGTTACCACGTTCACCTGCACTCCGAAGATTTCCGAATGCTAAGGGAAGAACAGCGTCGGGAGATAGTAGACTATTTGCTGGGAGAACAGCTAGATCCCTCACTTCAAGGCATGGAGGATGTTCCCGAAGGCGGCGTTTTGATTCTCAAGGGTCCCCAGTGGGGAGAACCAGGTTGGCGAGGGAGGATGGTCAGGGGAATATACGAGGTTCTGACGAAAGAAGGAGAGAACTTAGGCTTGAACCAAGCCCAACTCAAAGTGATCAATGCCTGGGACAAGGCCAACTTCTTTACTAAACCCTTCTGGAGTTCTCTCAAAGGCATTAACGCTGGAACTTGGAAGAATATTGTTCAACGTGCAGTCAGGGAAACTGCCGCAAAAATCGATTCGGTCGTTACCAGCGACGTACACAGACTTATTCGCCTGCCGGGGACCTTAAATGGACACACTGGTCTCCTTGGAGTAAACGTTCCACTCGAAAGGCTCGATGAGTTCGATCCATTCATCGAGTCTATTGCCTTTCCCGAGGGACAGGTGAAGATAACCGTCAAAGACTCCCCCGAATTTAGAATCGGGTCACAGAACTTCGGACCTTTCCACGACGAGAAGATAGAGTTACCTACAGCAGCCGCGATGCTGCTACTTTGCAAGCATAAGGCTGAACCAACGAGCTAAGGATCCCGTAATTGGGCAACGATTCAAAAAATGGTTTTCCCGGACTGAGAGTGGATGGTCAAGGAATCCTATACCTTACGGCAATGGGGCATGAATCTTCTGGAAAGGTCAAGATATTTAGAAGCAGTAAGAGGAGGAGCATTCGTCTGACGCTGGGAAAATTGTGACCGCTACATATGATGAGTTACATGAAGCTTGGAAACGAGAATTCCACAATCCCGAACTACAGCCGTTAAGGCCAGGCCTGTTCAAAGACCTATCATCCTACATCAAGAGGCTCAGAGAATCGCAGAAAAACCTGGATGCAAAGTCTCTCAAAGCAATCGTATTGGAAGAGGAAATGCTTCGCCTCGAGCAACTGTTAACCCAGTTCTTGGATCGAAGGCTCGAGAAGCTCTGGCTACAGACAGGTCTCGTTCAATCTACCAGCCTAGAATACACGGAGAAGCTGACCCATCAAGCAATCTCAGGGATCCTGAGAGACTACGACAAGATGAAACAAGATCTCCTTCAGGGCCAGGAACCGTCTCATTCAAAGCCAAAGAATGGGGAATTTGTCTTGATACGGTTTGTAAAAGACGTTCCATCAATCATAGGAGTGGACTTGAAGGCGCACGGTCCATTTCACAAGGAGGACGTTGCGAAGTTGCCACAAGAAAACTCTGACAGTCTAGTCAGACGAGGGGCTGCCGTCGAAATAACCGCCTCGAACAGGGATAATGAATAAAAGGCGGCTGGGCACTCCCCGAAGTCTTTCGCCGGTGTTAGAGAGTTGAAATTTCCGAAGGAGGTCAACACCTACTGTCCCAAGTGTGGACACCATACTGCCCACTCGGTCACGGTCTACAAGGCTGGAAAGGCCCGTACCATGGCCTGGGGAACCCGTAGGCAGGATAGACGGAAGCACGGATACGGGGGACAGAAGTTTCCAGAACTGAAACGCACAGCCAAGACGACAAAGAAATCGCTCTTGCGACTAAAATGCAGAACATGCAATTATACAGTCATGCGTCTAGGCATTAGGCTGAGAAAATTGGAGGTAGGAGCCTAGATGAGATGGGAACTGATCCCGAAGCCTCGAAGCGTATTCCTCCGGGTCAAATGTTTGAAATGCGCCAATGAACAGATTGTCTTTGAGAGAACAAGCAGCTACGTCAAATGTACAGTCTGCGATGAGCTCCTGGCTCAGCCCACCGGCGGAAAGGCCACGATTCGCGCAGAAATATTACAGTCATTAAGCTAGCAAGGTCCAAGGTCCAATCATGTCCACCCAGGCCTCCCAGACAGTATTCCCGGAAGTAGGAGACCTTGTCGTCGCGACGGTCACAAGGGTGGAAGACTATGGCGCGTACGTCAAACTCGACGAGTATGCCGGCATCGAGGGTCTAGTCCACATCTCGGAGATTTCAACGACTTGGGTAAGGAACATCCGAGATCATGCCCGTGCGGGCCAGAAGCTCGTCCTCAAAGTCCTCAGAGTCAATCCACAACGGAACCAGATAGATCTGTCTCTGCGACGAGTGACAGGCAGGGAAAAATCGGAGAAGATGCTCGAGTGGAAGAAGGAGAGGAAAGCAGAAGCGATTCTCAAGAGTGCCGCCGAAAAAATGCAGAAGCCGGAAGAGGATGCTGAGGTCATCAAGAACACTATTCTAGAAAAGTTCGGCGGTCTCTACCAGCCTCTGGAGGAAGCGATTGACGAGGGTCCGGAAGCACTGGTCAAAGCGGGGCTCTCCGAGGAATGGGCTCAGGCAATAGCCGAGGTTTCTAAGAGCAAGATTCGGCTCGAGAGGTCGAAGGTTCGAGGAACGGTCTCGGTAAGCTGTCACAAGCCTGGCGGTTTGGAGATCATTCGTCAGACTCTTGTCAGCGCCAAGAAAATACGCCGGCCTCGAGGTAGCGAGATAAACATCTACACGATAGGCGCCCCCAAGTATCGGGTCGAGGTGGAAGCAGGCAGCTTTGAGGCAGCAGAAAAAACACTGAACCTCGTAATGGAGGATATACTCGAATCCATCAAGAAAGCCGGTGGGGAGGGGCGGAAGATTGGATGAAATGGTTGATGCGACGGTGCACGAAGTGTTGGCGATATACCCTCAAGAATCCCTGTCCCCATTGTGGCTCGCCGACTAGTATTCCGCATCCTGCAAAGTTTTCCCCAGAAGACAAGTACGCACGTTACCGAATCAAACGTTCTGAAGCCGCGACTGCCTAGAGGCTAGTGCTCGATAAGAGTCTGGTTACCACTCAATACCATATTCAAGTTGAGAGCGGGATCCCCATTCCACCAGCCCCCAACGGTTATCGATCCCAACTGATTAGGAGGTGTCCAATCTCGAAATGTGAAAGTGCCCGAAGACGTGATTGTCGCATTTCCGATCAAGGTCCAGCCAGTACTTGTCGTCGCGTATTGGAGCACTACCGGCTTCACCGTGGTCAGTACAGGGAGTCCGCTCGGATAGGAGAGGCTCCCAGTTATGTTGGTGGTGCCTCCCTGAGGCATGTACGGGTTGCTGAGAACGGTAGTAAGAGTAGGCGTCTGTGGATAGTTCACTTTATAGATCAGCACGTAGTTGTTAGACGAGGCAAAGACCCTGCCGAAGAAATAGAAATTGTCGGTTATCACTGTACCATTGTCGGTTTTGCCTCCTATGGTGATGTACCTGTCGTAGACCGAAGCGCCGGTCTGCGCATTCTCGGTGACCTGTCGATAGGTTACGGTAGCTAGACCTAGCGGCGTGTTTATGACCGTTCCATTTCCTATGCGGACCATCCAGTACCATTTGCTGTCATCGCCGTAGCCGCACACGGGAGGGCTTCCAGCGCCTGACGAGCAGAGACCCGATCCTCCCTGCTGGTAGTTGAAGCTGATGAATATTGCAACATGGGTCACGCCGTACTGGCGCAGAAGGTTGACGCCCATGGATTCGTTGAGCATCAGTCCTGTTGCGATAATCTGAATCTGCGTTAGATTTCCTGTTCCATTGTCGGCAAGAGTATGCAGTCCTGTGTTTACCGAAATCCAGTATCCGTAATCCCACCAAGCGAAGACGACGCTTGTGGAAGGTAGGTTGTTGTTCATCCAGGTTAGGGCCTGAATCCAGTCGGGATAGTAGCCTCGTACTGGGAGGCTGGCTGACGCTATGGTCGTCGGAGTATAGGCTGATTGGACCGCGTTTATGAACGTGGGAACCACAAGGATTAGGATGATTAGGAGTATGCCGAGGCTGAACTCTCGGCTCACTCTGCTTGTGAATCGCAACTTCCTTCTTGGGAATATGACAGCCTGTTGGATGATGTCCATTGCAGGCTTTCCAAGTTCGACAATAGTGATTGCTCCTAACGTAGCCACGGCGGGGGCGAGGATTAGTGTAAGTCTAACGAGGCTGGCAGCGAAATAGAAGGCTGTGACTCCGAAGATTATGAGGAGTACATCGCTGTCTCGTAATCGTTGAAAGGCAAAGAAGAAGCCGAAAACGGCCAGAAGTATGACGCTTCCTATTTCAAGGTAGAGGCTCGCCCATGTTGAAGGTCTATTCTCCGCGACGGAAGCCACAAGGGGAATACTGTTCCGGATGAATGGGTTTAGTGTTGCATAGAATTTTCCTCGAAGGCCTGCGGAAATCAGACCAGTGCTGACGCCGAGAATCGCCACCGCCGCGACACCAGCCACTGTGAGACCGGCTACTGCCAATCTTCCCCTAGAAGTCGGGGCAAGCCGGGCCAGTTCCATTATCGCGAGAACTCCCATCACACCCAACAGGGCAATTGTGGTGCTCTCCGTAAGGTAAGTATGCCCTAACAACGGAAGTTCAGTTCCTGTGAATAGGAACAAGCCCATCGTAATCCCATACGAGAGCATGAGGCGTGGAGAGTATCTCTTCAAAACCACCAATGCCAGGGCGAAGAGTCCCAACACCTCCGCGGCATACCGGAAACTTCCCCAGGCGAAGGCCATGTAGATTAGGCTCATGCTGGAGAGTATGCTGTAGATGATCGTGGCCTTCAGCGACCGGTTCGCGTCGACAGCTCTTATGAAGAATAGAAATGTCATGACCATCGTTGGTATTCCAACGGCCTCGTTTCGGAAGAAGCCAAGGTCGGTACGGCTGATCAAGCTCGAGCTGAACGCTGAGAGTAGGGCGGCCAATAGGCCAGCACTGTTACCCCAAATGTCTCTGGCAAAGAAGTAGATGACGAGTACTCCGAAAACGCCCAGAGTCACAGGGGCATAGACGGCCGCATCATAGAGACTAACATTGATACCTATTGCCTGGAGAAACATGTAGATGAGTGTCCCGGTGAAGCTGGTTCCGGGATAGCTCGTCGTGACCGGTGGTCTACCAAAGGGAAACCATGCCTTGAAATCTGTGTAGGCGTACCAGCTCTGCCAGCCACCAGAAGTTATCTGGCGCATGTCGTTGAAGTTGAAATATGGGTCGAACTCGCTGATGTAAGCCCCCCATCGCAGGGGAAGTAGGCGGATAATGGCGGCAAGTCCAAGGGTCAGGGTTAGGATGGAATAGTGAAGAACTGTGGCGCGGGGGATTCCGCCAAGTGTCTTTCTGATAGCTCTGAAACGGGCGGAAATGTTCTCGCGGCTAAGCCCTCCCCTTATTCCAGTGAATATGCCTTCAGGCTCGAGAGTCATGTTGAAACGCTATTCTCGGTTTTTCCTGGAGCGGCGGAGACCGCGATTCCCAACGTCTCGTTGTTAATATTCTTGTGGTTTGGAAATGATATGGCGCGGCACTGACCGACGAGGGGGGGACCTCTTCTGTTTATTGTTCCGCCCAAATTCGCCTGTGAGGAAAGTGTAGCCTAGAGCCTCGTTCCGCAGTCCTTGCAATAGATAGCGTGATCCGGGTTCTCAGCCTTGCACCCTGGACACATGCTTCGAACCACGGGCATCCTGGGTATCGTGAACGTTTTGCTGGCTCCTTTGTAGAGGTTGAATTTGTCGCCGTTGTCACATCGGAACCGTGAAACGTGATAGTCTTGGAATGTCCATTCTCGTTCGGGAGGATCGGAGACCGGGCCTCCGCATCGCGGACAGTTTAGGAAGAGCCACTCCCCCTTCGGTCGGGCCTAATGAAAAGTGATATTTAAGACACGCCTGGAGGGAATTTGAATCCGTCTATCTTTCGCAGTTGCCACCGCACCTCATTGTTGCGCGAGTCTATCCAGATCAGAAAGGCCCGCCCCTTGTCATGTCCTCGGCTGTGGGAGTTCAATGCCTCCACTAGGCGAGGGTCTACAACCGCCTCCGCCGAGCCACCCTCTCCGGTGTTGGGATCCGCAAGGTCAAACCTGATCCGGGTGAACTCATTCTCTGGGATGGCCGAGTAGTGGAGAACATAGAAGCCTCGACCATCAAGACTCAGCAGCACGGGCCTCTCCTCGGCATTTACAGTCAATCTGCCCTCAAAACAATATGCCTCTCCATACGCTATTAGCTGTTCTATGCATAGTACTCGAATCCAGATCGCTGCAACCAGCAATATTGCAGTGCGAGAACTAGGATCTTCCTAAGACCCCTTTACGGTCGCAGATTGAAGGGTCTTGAGCCAGAATCCTGTCCGCCATCTTATCTTTTCTTTTTCTGTTAACTATTCTTTTTCCGTTATCTTTTTCTCGACCCCCGGGGGGGCATACCAATACTCCAGAAACCCTTCACAGATTTCGTCCCGACGTTCGTCTTTTTTGGCGCCGGGAGTGGGATTTGAACCCACGAGGGCCTAAGGCCCATCGGATTTCCACACCCGGACCTCAGGTTTAGCAATCCGACGCCATACCTGGCTAGGCGATCCCGGCGTTCGTCGCTCTGGTCCTGACTGTTCTAAATAACTCTATACGATAATGATCGAACTCTCACGAAAGTCAGGTTTCGGAGAGGGAGCTTTTGACGACTGATAGACGTGGAAAGGCTACTCGGAGGTCTCGAACAGAACCATTTCCAAAACCCAAACATTGAATGGTCGATGGCACCTAATTTGAACCATTGAGCTGTTCATCTTTGCACCTTGAGCGCTCAGCCAGCTTTAGGATGTAGCAAACCAACAGGCACGATATTACTCCTCGAAACTCGTCAGAAACATAGTTGTGGAGAAATGTTAGGTTTATTAAACCGGCGATTAGTTTCGCCAATCCAGCCTGGTAGGTCGGACCCTAAACCCCTCCGTCACCCTGAGGTAGCATCAAGTACTTGGTCAAGAAGCAAAGCAAAGAGAAGGAACCCTCTTACGACGTATTCAAACACGAACTAGTACCGAGACACATTCTGCTCAAACCCGCCGAAGCGAAGGAAGTCCTGGAACGCTACCATATCAAACCCTTCCAGATACCCTACATCAAGTCCACAGACCCTGCAGTACGAGCGATCGGGGCTAAACCCGGAGATATCGTCAAGGTCGTTCGAAAGAGCGCCACGGCGGGAGAGTCAGACTTTTACAGGTATGTTGTAGAAGATTTTTGAAAAAAATATTCTTGAAAGTGAGAGAATGGCAGTAACAACAACCCAGCTTTGGAACCTCACCAAGGAGTTCATCCATGACAGCGGCTTAGTTAGACAACATATAGACTCGTACAACGAATTCGTTGAACGCGGCCTCCAAGCCATCGTAGATGAAGTCGGAGATCTGCCCATAGAAATCGGTGACTATCCCCTAAAAATCAAGCTAGGCAAGATCGAGATTGGAGCGCCCAGGGTAATTGAGGTAGACGGGACAGAACGATCAATCTATCCGGCAGAGGCGAGAATCAGGAACCTGACCTACGCCGCTCCTCTACATATGGAGATGATCCCGGTCATCGGAGAACGAGAAGGACAGCCGGAGATGGTCTACATCGGAGATTTGCCTGTGATGCTCAAATCTCGAATCTGTCTCCTATCCAAATTATCCCCGGATGACCTGATAGGCGTCGGAGAGGACCCTCTAGATCCTGGGGGGTACTTCATAGTCAACGGCTCAGAACGAGTAATTGTAGCTCTAGAAGATCTCGCTGCAAACAGGATACTTGTCGACATAGAACACACAGGTGTTAATCCCGCCTACAAAGCCAAGATCTTCTCTACGACCGTAGGATTCAGAGCCCGCATAGAGGTCACGCTCAAGAGCGACGCAGGCGTCTACGTCACAATGCCCGGCATTCCCAGCGACATCCCTTTCATGATTCTGATGAGAGCGCTGGGATTCGAAGAGGATGCCAGAGTTGCTGAACTCGTCAGTCTAGATCCGTCAATCCAGAACGAGCTGGAGGGATCTTTCGAGAAATCGCTAGAAGCGACGAATCAGAGAGACGCGCTACTCTACTTGGGGAATAGGCTAGCACCTGGGCAGGTCGATGAATATCGACTCAGGAAGGCCGAATCCGTTCTTGACAGAAACTTCCTCCCCCACATGGGGCGTGTCCCGGGCGACAGGAGAGAAAAGGGGCTTTTCCTTGCCGAGATCGCGACGCGAATAATAGAGGTGAAGCTGGGAAGGAAGACTCCCGACGACAAGGATCATTATGCAAACAAGCGACTGAAGCTGGCAGGGTCGCTCCTCGCCGAACTGTTCAGAATCTCTTTCCGCAACCTTACTCGTGACCTGAAATACCAGTTGGAAAGGATAACCATCCGACGACACATCGAGTTCTCTATTGCCAACGCGATTAGACCGGGAATAATAACCGAAAGGGTCCAGCACGCCATCGCGACTGGGAACTGGGTGCGGGGAAGAATAGGAGTCACACAGCTGCTGGACAGAACCAACTTCGTCAGCACCCTAAGCCATCTACGCCGACTTCAGTCGCCACTCAGCAGAAGTCAGCCCAACCTGGAGGCAAGAGACCTCCATCCTACCCACTACGGAAGGCTCTGCCCCGACGAGACTCCCGAAGGGTCAAACTGCGGCCTAGTCAAGAACCTCGCACTGTCTAGTAGCATCTCCGTGGGAATCGATCCGAAAGAAATCGTTGACAAGCTTCATCGAATGGGAGTCACGCCCGTCGAAGAGTCTGACAAGAGACTTCGCGCGACGGGTGGAAAGGTAGTAGTGGACGGTATCATTGCAGGATACTCAAAGGATCCTGTTGCCCTCGCTGATGAACTGAGAGAGTACAGACGCCAGGGCAAAATGAGCTCCGAGATGAACATTGCATATCACCCGCCTGAAGTCGAGGATGGACGGAGAGAACTGTACATCAACTGCGACTCAGGGAGGGTTCGGCGTCCCCTAATCGTGGTGGACTCGGGCAGACCGAGACTCACCGAAGAACACTTGGCGTCGGTAGACGATGGACGGTTGAGCTGGCAGGACCTGATCCGGAATGGAGTGGTCGAGATGCTTGATGCCGACGAGGAGGAGAATGCTCTGGTGGCAATGTATGAGCACGAGCTGCGGAGAGATCATACTCACCTTGAGATCGCCCCGTATCTAATGCTCGGTATCGCGGCAAGCCTAATCCCATTTCCCGAGCACAACCAGTCCCCCCGCAACGCGTACGAGTCGGCAATGGCCAAGCAGGCTCTTGGCGTGTTCTCCACAAACTTCTTCACTCGTGTCGATTCTCGTTCTCATCTCCTGCACTACCCCCAGACTCCCATAGTTCAGACGAAGCCCATGGAAGTCTTCAACTATCTAGAACGGCCCTCCGGACAGAATGTTGTCGTCGCCATTCTATCATTCCAAG
Organism: archaeon 13_2_20CM_2_53_6; assembly: GCA_001915065.1. Taxonomy (GTDB): domain Archaea; phylum Thermoproteota; class Bathyarchaeia; order 40CM-2-53-6; family 40CM-2-53-6; genus 40CM-2-53-6. The sequence goes on from MNDT01000020.1 coordinate 48,572, forward strand.
GATACAACATGGAGGACGCGATCATTATCAACAAGTCATCGGTGGATCGAGGCCTCTTCAGGTCCACATTCTACCGGATCTATGAAGCAGAAAGCCGACAGTATCTGGGAGGCCTCCGTGACAAGTTCGAGATACCAGAAGCAGGTATCCGAGGGTACAGAGGAGACCGCTACTACCGCATGCTAGAAGAGGACGGGATGATCTCCCCCGAGGCAGAGACCATGGGCAACACCGTCCTGGTCGGGAGAACGAGCCCCCCGAGATTTCTCGAAGAATATCGCGAGTTTGAGGTGAAGGGCCCTACCAAGAGGGACTCGTCGGTCACCATGAGACCATCCGAGCAAGGCATCATCGATCAGGTGTTCGTGACAGAGTCGATTGAAGGCAGCAAACTAGTGAAGGTCAAAGTCCGAGACCTGAGGATCCCAGAGCTAGGCGACAAGTTCGCGTCCCGTCATGGACAGAAGGGCGTCATCGGGCTACTTGTCCCACAAGAAGACATGCCCTTCACCGTAGACGGCGTCGTTCCGGACGTGATAATCAACCCACACGCAATCCCGTCGCGAATGACCATCGGCCAGTTCGTAGAAACACTCGGTGGTAAGACCGCATCACAGATGGGCGAGATAATGGACGGAACAGCCTTCGAGAACGTGGGCCCAGAGGCCATTGGGGAGATTCTCAACAAACTTGGATTCCAGAGTAGTGGGCGTGAAACACTCTACAATGGGATCACAGGCGAGAGACTCGCAGCCGACTTATTCATCGGCGTGGTATACTACCAGAAATTACACCACATGGTCTCAGACAAGATGCACGCAAGGGCTCGGGGACAGGTTCAGATGCTGACAAGACAGCCAACAGAAGGTCGCGCACGCGGGGGAGGTCTTCGATTTGGCGAAATGGAGCGCGACTGTCTAATCGGGCACGGTGCAAGCGCACTCCTCAGAGACCGGCTACTAGAAGAATCCGACAAGTACGTGGCGTATGTCTGCGAAGTCTGCGGCACCCTCGCATACCATGATATCAAACAGAACAAGTACATCTGCCGGATAGACGCTGAGAAGGCCCAGATCTCGCCGGTCGCAATATCATACGCGTTCAAGCTGCTCGTACAAGAGCTCATGGCGCTCGGAATCGCTCCTAGACTGAACCTAGAGGAGAGGGCGTAACCATGGCGCTAGCAATGGTGGACGAAGCTGCCAAGATAATACAGAGCATCCGTTTCAGCCTACTCTCCCCGGGGGAGCTCCGCAAGCTCTCAGCAGTCGAGATACAAGCCGCCGACACCTACGACGAGGACGGAGTACCGATCGTCTCAGGTCTCATGGACGGAAGACTCGGAACCCTCGAACCGCGACAGAAATGCAAGACGTGTGGGAATACCGCGTCTGCCTGCCCCGGGCATTTTGGACATATCGAACTCGCCGAGCCGGTGATACACGTGAGCTTTGCGAAACTCATCCATCGTCTCCTCTCGATCACGTGTCGAAACTGTGGAAGAATCCTCCTCACCGAAGAGAAGATCGAAAAGTACAGAGCCAGACACGCTGAGCTAAAACAGCGCCTGAACACGGTCCCAGACGCCTTTCTAGACGAGATTATCCGGGACGCAAAGAAGGCCCAGCAGTGCCCCCACTGCAGCCAAAAGCAGTATCCGATCGAGCATGGAAAGCCCACAACCTTCCACGAGATAGTAGCCGAAGGAGGGGCGGTGCGTCTAACCCCGAGCACCGTTAGAGAAAGACTTGAGAGAATAACCGACGACGACCTCATCCTGCTCGGTCTCGACCCGAAAGCAGCTCGGCCAGAATGGGCTGTGCTACAGGTAATGCCCGTTCCCCCTGTCTCTGTAAGACCAAGCATCACGCTAGAGTCTGGAATCAGATCAGAGGACGACCTGACCCACAAGCTCGTCGACATAATCCGGATCAACCAGAAGCTCAGAGAAGCCCTCGAATCCGGAGTACCCATCAACATAATCCAGGAGCTGCACGAGCTACTCCAGTATCACGTAACCACCTACTTCGACAACGAGGTCTCAGGTCTTCCTCCTGCCCGACACAGGTCAGGCAGGGCGCTGAAGACCCTCGTACAGAGGCTCAAAGGGAAGGAGGGTAGGTTCAGAGGAAACCTGTCCGGGAAGAGAGTCGACTTCTCAGCTAGGACAGTCGTTTCTCCAGATCCCAACCTGGACATCAACGAGGTCGGGGTCCCGCTCGACGTTGCGAGCAGGCTCACAATTCCCGAGAAGGTTACCGCGCACAACATGGACGAGATGAAGCGGCTCATCGACAACGGTCCCGACAACTACCCAGGGGCGTTGTACATCGTGCGTCCTGATGGGAGACGGGTTCGTCTAGAGTTCGTCACAGACAGGAAGGTAGTGGCGGAGGCTATGCAGCCAGGCTTTGTCGTGGAGAGGCATCTCCGGGATGGCGACATTGTCCTGTTCAACCGCCAGCCGAGCCTTCACCGAATGTCGATAATGGCCCATCGGGTTCGTGTCCTCCCGTACAAGACCTTCAGGCTCAACCCGACCGTGTGTCCGCCGTACAATGCGGACTTTGACGGGGACGAGATGAACCTGCATGTCCCGCAGGGAGAAGAGGCGCGCACTGAAGCTCGGCTATTGATGCAGGTGCAGGACCAGATTCTCTCACCAAGATACGGTGGACCCATCATTGGAGCGATACGCGACTCACTGACGGCGGGCTTCCTTCTTACCCAGAAATCGACGAGTCTCGATCTGCATGACGTGTCGAAGCTCTTGGCGGCCGCGGGCTATGAAGGGCCCGTGCCTGAACCTGCCTCGGCTCGGCCAGAGGAGAGATGGACGGGCAAACAGATCTTCAGCATAGTACTACCAAAAGGCTTCAACTTTGTCTCGAAGTCTAATCTTTCCAGCTACTACAAGTGCGAGGACTGCAACAGGGGAGTGTTGCACGACTGCCCCTTCGACGCGTTCATTGTTATCAAGGATGGTATCCTCGAACAGGGCGTCATCGACAAGGCCTCGATAGGAGCGGAAAAGTCTGAGAGCCTATTCCACCGTATAGTCAAGGACTATGGAGCCGAAGAGGCTCGCCGGTTCCTCAACGCGGTTACGAGACTCCTGGACAGGTTCATGCTCCTCCGCGGATTCACATACGCGATGGACGAGCTGCAGACACCCGCAGCGGTCAAGGAGAAGATCTCTCGGGCCATAGCCAAGGCTGAGGAGAAGGTTGACGAGTACATCGACAACTTCCGGAAGGGTTCTCTTGAACGTCTTCCCGGCCAGTCAATGGAAGAATCGCTGGAGATATACATCATGAACGAGCTCTCCCGGGCTCGGGATGTCGCGGGGGACATCGCTGACCAGTACTTCCAGATGGACAACAGCGGGGTCATCATGAGCAGAGCAGGTGCCAGAGGGTCATCGCTGAACATCGGCCAGATGACTGCCAACGTGGGACAGCAGTCCATCCGAGGCAAGAGGATCCTTAGAGGATACAGGGGAAGAGCGCTGAGCTTCTTCAAGCCTGGAGACGTGAGGGCTGCACCGCGGGGATTCGTCTATCACAGCTACCGTGACGGCCTTGAACCAATAGAGTTCTTCTTCCACGCCATGGGGGGAAGAGAGGGGCTGGTCGATACGGCTGTCAGGACCCAGCAGAGCGGCTACATGCAACGCCGGCTCATTAACGCGCTCGAACACTTGAGGGTCGAGTATGACTCGACGGTCCGAGACTCGCGGGGCAACATTATCCAGGTCAGATACGGAGAGGATGGGGTCGACACGGCCAAGAGCGACCATGGAAAGGCGGTGAACATTGACAGGCTAGTTGAACGTGTACGGCTCACTATGAAGAAGGGGACATCGGCGGGCAAGGAGTATGTCGAGGAGCAGGCCGAGAAGGCTAAGGAGGTTCTATCCCCACTCATCCTCAGTCGACTACGACAGACACTGCTCAACGCCAAGCTGACGAAGGCCGGCGTTGACGACGCGGTTGACGGTGCCATCGAGAACTACAAGCGAGCTCTCGTCGAGCCGGGCGAGGCTGCGGGAATAGTCTCGGCTCAGTCGATAGGCGAGCCGGGCACGCAGATGACCCTGCGCACTTTCCACTTTGCAGGCGTCAGAGAACAGAACGTTACGCTAGGTCTGCCGAGGCTCATCGAGATAGTTGACGCTAGGAAGATTCCGTCAACACCGAACATGATTGTCTACCTGGACGCGAAGCACCGGATGAGCAGGGAGAAGGCACAGGAGGTTGCGACGCTGCTCACGCATACGACGCTCGGGGATATTGCGAGTAGTTTCGAGACGGACGTGACGCATATGCGTGTCGAGGTGAAGCTGAATCCTCAGGTGATGAGGGAGAGGGAGGTGACTGTCGCCGAGGTCCGGGAGGCGTTGACGCTGTCGAGCGCGGATGTGAAGGTCGAGTCTTACAATGTCGAGATAAAGGCGAAGGACCTGGAGATTCCCCAGTTCCGGAGACTTGTCACAAAGCTGAACGTTGCTCATATCAAGGGTATACCGGCGGTGAAGAGGGCACTGGTGGTGGAGGAGAAGGGCGAGTGGATCGTCCGGACGGAGGGATCGAGTCTCGCGCTAGCGCTTGAGGTGCCGGGGGTGGACACGTCGCGGACGGTCAGCAACAGCATCAACGAGACCGCCGTGGTGCTCGGGATAGAAGCGGCCCGGAACGTTATCGTCAAAGAGGCGCTCGGGGTGCTCGAGGAGCAGGGGCTCGACGTCGACGTGCGGCATGTCATGCTCGTGGCGGACATGATGACCTCGTCGGGAGATGTTCTCCAGGTTGGACGACACGGAGTGAGCGGGGAGAAGGCGAGCACACTGGCCAAGGCGGCGTTTGAGATTACGATACCGACCATAGTGGATGCGGCGGTGAAGGGGATTACGGACACGCTGCGGGGCGTGGCGGAGAACGTGATAGTCGGGCAGCAGATCCCCATGGGGACTGGTCTGATCGAGGTCTCCATGTCGATGCCTCGCAGGACAGCGAAATAGGCCATGGTCGACGTTAACAAGCAGATAAGGAGAGCGGTCAAATCCGGCAAGGTCGGGTTCGGCTCGAAGGACGCGCTGTCGAGCGCTGCCTCTGCCCGGGCGAAGCTGATCATACTCGCAAAGAACTGTAGGGAATCCGACCGCGAGGATATTCTTCACAACGCTGAACAGTCCGAGGTTCCAGTCTACATCTTCCCCGGCTCCAGTCTGGATCTCGGGGCCGTCTGCGAGAAGCCCTTCCCAGTGTCCGCGCTGGTCGTCCGCGAGGCGGGCGACTCGGAGGTCCTGAAACTGGTCGCTGAGAAAAAGTGATGCTCCAGCCCAAGATCAAGCTGACCAGTGAGGAGATGAAGTACATGGCCCTCTTCGAGAGCATCACCGGCGCGACAACCCAGGACTGTATTATCGACGAGAAGCTTGAGAGGATTATTTTCGTTGCGAAGCCGGGAGACATGGGGCTCGCCATTGGCAAGGGCGGGAAGAACATCAACATGCTCCGCCGGATGACCAGCCGGCAGATAGAAGTGGTAGAGTATGCAGAGACTCCCGAGGCTCTTATCAGGAATAGTCTGGCGCCGGCGCGGTTGAAGGAGATCCGGGTGACGGAGCGGCCGGATAAGAAGATCGTCGTGGTCGAGGTGGACCCGCGCGACAAGGCGATTGCCATCGGCAAGAATGGCCGGACTATCGACAAGACGCGTCTGCTTGTGAAGCGCTACTTCGACATAGACCATGTAGTAGTCGCATGAAGCGGCGAGATTCGCATTATTGCGTCGCGAGACTCAACGCTTTTGAGATTTTTGGATAGGGCTCCCGCCTGTTGAACGCGATCTGGGGCGGGTCTCGCGATTCTGGGCTTGGAACGGGCGGGTCCGGCGTTTTAGAAGGCGCAAGTTATCCGCATGAATCAGCGTGAAAAAGTGTCGATTTGAAAACGCCTGCTTGAATCTTCGATCTGGGCTTATTCCGAACGATTTCAAGTGAACTATTCGCCGAGGGGCCGGGTGGCGGCGCGAGATGGAGCGATGGGGTTTTTGAAAAAAAGAATTCTTGCTTTCTTTTCGCGGTTTTGAAATTGAATGTTACGATTTTTTGGACGGGGTCTTGTTGGCGGGGCGTTATCCTTAGAAACAAGTCCGATGGCTACGCTCTACCTAACAAAGGTCGAGGATTATGGGTAAGGCTTCGAGCGGTATGTTCGCGGGGCGGAAGTTGCGGAAGCGTCGGAAGGGCTTCCGTTGGGCTTATGCGCCCTATAAGCGGCGGATGCTCGGCCTCGACTACAAGGCCGACCCGCTAGAAGGGGCGCCGCAGGGCCGGGCAATCGTGCTAGAGAAGGTGGGTGTGGAGTGCCGGCAGCCTAACAGCGCCGTCCGAAAGTGCGTCCGTGCACAGCTCATCAAGAATGGCAAGGTCGTTACTGCTTTCCTGCCGGGCGACGGGGCGCTGAACTTCATAGATGAACACGACGAGGTGCAGATTGAGGGTATTGGAGGTGCCGAGGGCAAAGCCTACGGAGATCTTCCCGGGACAAGATACCGGGTCTACACGGTTAACGGTGTCAGTCTGGATGCTTTGTTGAGGGGTAAGAAGGAGAAGCCGCGCCGTTAGCAGTTATCGCTTAGGGTCCGGAGTTAGCTGTCCCATGTCCTGTCAACATATGGTTCGACTATCTTTTTGTGTAAAAAGAGTCCATACTTCTTTTCTAATCAAGGCTAACCGATCTGAGAGATTACAGGAAGCGAATAGAGAAAATTGGCGCTAGTCTGGGGAGCAGTCTGCACCGAATGCCAGCTACTGGCAGTCGAGAACTGCCCCCACTGCACGAGAGATCTATGTGAGAAACACAGCGGCCGCCACGACTGCGAAAGACTCAGATCCAGAGAATACGCAGTCGCAGGCTAGAACAGAAAGAATAGATCCGTAAATCATCATCTCCTGCTCGTTGTCTACTCGGTTCTCAGTTCTGAGCCACCAGAGTCTTAGGATGTCCATGCCGAGTTCTGAAGTCCCGAAGCCCCATCTCCTCACCCATTACCACAACGGTGCTGTCGGATCGCCGCTGGTAGAATGGCATCCTCACAACACTGGCCGACACTCGCCGATCTCTAATCATGATCTCTAAAGATTGGCCTGGTTTTGAAACTCGGGGTGAGGCATAGCCCATCCCTATTCCAACCCCTAGTGTCGGAGACAAGGTGCCGCTCGTAACCCGCCCAATTCCGACGTCATCCGAACAGATCTCTTGGCCCTGTCTGGGGATTCCCTTGTCTGTAATCCGAAAGCCTGTCCGGACCCTCGAGGGGCCTCGCTCCTTCAGCTGTTTGATAGAAGCACGTCCGATGAAGTCGTCCTTCTTGTCCGAGCGGACAGCAAAGTTGAGCCTAGCCTCAACCGGCGACGTGTGCTCATCGATGTCGTTCCCGTAGAGACACATGCCGGCCTCTAGCCTCAACACGTCCCTCGCTCCCAGACCGACGGGCCTGAGTCCATGGTTCTTTCCAACTGACAGGATCTTCTCCCAAACTTCGAGCGCGTCCTTTGGGTGCTCTGCACTAGTTTTCCAGATGTAGATCTCGAAGCCATCCTCGCCGGTGTAGCCGCTGCGAGTTATGAAACATGAGAGGCTTCCGACTTTAACGTCCCTGCCAGAATATCTCGCGATATCCTCCAGGGCAGTTCGAGAAATATCTCGAAGAATCAGCGCGGCCCTCGGTCCCTGGACGGCGAACATGGCCGACTCATCGGAAAGATCTGTCAGCGTAACATCTGCATCGCGATGCTGCTCGAGCCAGTTCCAGTTCTTCTCTCGATTCGCCGCATTGTAAACGACAAGGTATTTCGTGCTGTGAGTTCTGAAGATCGTAAGGTCGTCGATGATTCCGCCAGTCGGGTTGCAGAGTAGCGAGTAGTGGCCCTGTCCAACGGAGAGAGAAGATACGTCGTTGGTGGTTAGACGATTGAGGAATTTTTCCGCGTTCTTGCCTTCGACAGTTGTTCTTCCCATGTGGGAGACATCGAATAGGCCAACGCTTGACCTGACAGTTCTGCACTCGGGGACTATCCCTTCAAACCAGACGGGCAGATCGAATCCAGCATACTCGACGTTGTGGCCATGCTTCTCATGATACGAGTAGACCTGCGTCCTCTTCGCCATTTTCCAGTTCCCTTAGAAAGGAAGCTCCGGACTGGATAGAAAAGGAGAGCTATTGCGTCGGAGGAGTACTCTGCGGCTGGATCTTGAGATTCTCTATCGCAAAGCCCAGCTTCTTACCACACTTGGGACAGTAGCCGCCAAGACGCTGTATTGTCTCACTCGGCGTCTCCAGCTCTATTCCAGTATAGAGAGGTTCGCCACACTTTGCGCAAATGATCCGTTGAGGAGACAAAAACCGGCTAAGGCCTCGTTGAACGTCAGTTCTCAAATCCGGTATTAAAACAGTTCCAGAAATCGACCCTGCACATCTCACGTAAAGGATGACTTATTATCGAGGACTCAGACTCTTAACACGATAAGAAAGGCGGCCAAGGGGAAGAGGTCGACTTGGGAGTGAAGACAGGTCTCTGGAAGCTGAAGAGGTCATTGAACAATCTGGCCTTCAGAATGAGCTTCGTAAGACTCGCGCCGGGCTCAAGCAGGCCCTTACTACCGATCGCCCAGTTTTTCATTGTAGGATTCACCATATTCGTCCTCGCAGGCGGACTCTTCGTGCTCGCCCAAGGCGGACAGGGACTCCTAAACGTGTCTAGGGGGCTGCAGTGGGTCTATCCCGGAGATGTGAACAACCAGACGACTCTGGAGGCGGTCTTCTCTGGACTAGTCTACATTCTAGGTTTCGTCGGTGTCTATATGATGTTCATGAGCACACGCTTCGTCTATCGTCCAAAGCGAGCCTACGGCTTTCTCGCTTTCGGCATGATGCTCATAATCATCTTCATCATATCCCTGTACTTCGTAATCTACGACAAGATAGGCCAACTATAGTCTGCGATTCGCTAAGCCCATCGTCCAAGGACTCGGCGACAATCTGGACAAAAACCGTGCTTCGCATCAACAGTCTTCTTCCCACATCTCGCACAAGTCCTCGGATTCTGACGGCCATGAACTGTCAGGGTCCGCCGAAAGCCAGGCCCAGTGTGATAACCAGGTGGCTTGACCATACGCCGTTTCCGAGTCATTCCCCGCTCTCCTCATTCAGATGCGACTGATTCGGGCAGCATTGACACTCGCATCGACCAGACATTGGATGCAACTCCAATACCGTATTAGGACTAGCTGCCAGCCTGAGCGCAGTAACCGGTTGCGGAGGGAGCGGCGTTTCGCGTTACACCTACATTCGGATGCATAACCCCGGTGCCTGAGGCCACGTATACCGCTAGATAGTCGGCGCATCCCTCCCCCAGTGTGAACAGGGTGAACTGTGGGGAGTTTGTAGTCGCAGGAATCGAGTTGTAGTATCCTGAGACACAGCTGACATCTCCATTGCAGACGCTGAACTGTACGAATTGCCCCATCGTGAAGAAGTAGACGGTCACGTTGACGTTGCTCGTGAAGGACACGTAGTAGTCGAACGTGTCAGGTACTGATCCTTCTCTCCAACCATTGGCAGTCATGCTGCAACCCGCGCTTTGACTTGATCCGCAAGCGTTCCAGATGATGTAGAAGGGAGATTGCGAAGTGATTGCGGGGGCTGGTTGGGAGTGTTGAAAGTCGGGCGGGTTAGCCAATTGGTAGTGGTTGGTTCCAAGCGAGAAGGGGAGACGGCCCGCTGAGGATTCGTAGTATAAGATTCCGAGAAGTACAATGATTATCAATAGAGCCGCTACTATTGCTTTGTAGGCTCCAGTTGAAACGGGGGGTTGCGAGATGGGTGTGGGTCCATAGTAGCTTTGTTGCGTTTGGGTCGTTTGTGAGGATGACGATGAAGTCTTAGCGCCGCAATTGGCGCAGAAGCCGATGTGTGATTGGACCGGTGCTCCACAATTTGGACAGTATGAAATTCCTGTCGCCAAATTCTGTTCACCTTCAGTCTGTGGAAACGGTCATGCTTCTAAAGGCGGCGTCAAATCGTGAGGACATTATCGGTTACACAACTGATCCAAGATTTGTTCATCTAAGCAACAATCTGTTGACGATCGGGAACGTCCAGAGATTGACCGGTCTTCGATCTTGTTCTAGGTCTGTGCTCTCAGATCGTGGGTGGAGTAGCTGGACTGCCTCTATTCTTGCGTCTCCTAGCGACCCAAAGGCTTGTGCCGATGATTGCTATCAGGGCGATTGCAATGATCCGATAGATCCCGGGATCCATGCCTGGGGATGGCTTTGGCGACGCTGATTGAGGTATGCTGCCTGGATTGGAGCCTGAGCCAGGTCTTGAATTAGGACCTTGATCATATCCGCCGGTACCTGTACCAGACCCTGATCTAGTCCCACTATCAGACTCGCTTCCTGTTTCCGAGCCAGATCCTGAGCCGGAGGCGGTTGTACTGCCCCCCGATGGGTCCGTAGGGACCAAGCGCTGGTCAAGGTTGAGACTGGTATTGGCAAGGATGAGTGACGCTTGGATGCTTAGTCCAGATTGGATGATGAGGGTCGAGCCAGAGGCGTCAGAGCACCAGGTTGTAGAGGTGGCTGTGGACGGATTGCATTGGTCTGTTTGATAGGTCGATTCTTCGAGGTACCCGACGTGTATGTCTGCGCTTGCGCTTAGGAGGAGGTCGCTTTGCTGGTCGTAGTTGAGTGCGAACGCCGCCTGAATTTTGTCTCCAGTTGGTATTGACGTCCCGGATGTTTCCTGCTGAGGTAAGGGTGTGGGCAGTGTGAGGTTGTAAGTCAGCGTCCACGCTGCTCGAGTCCCGAGGCTTCCAAGGTTCACGGTGGTTGAGCCTGTCACATTAGTTGGAAAGAATAGGACCGGGATCGTCTGGTTCAGATGCAGTGGTCCGTTGGCCCACCACATTGTATGGATAGGTTGTCGCTCCATCATGTCTGATGTGATGATGTTTGCGGGAGTGCTCCAGCCCGTGCCCTGGGAAAGTGTCATGCCCATAATGTTCTGGGCAATCTGAAGTGCTTCGGACATTTCGGGTGTTACGAAGGGCACGATGTTGGCTATTCTAGTCGCGAGGTCGATTGACTCATTGAAGCTGTGCAAGCTTCTGAAATCAGTAGCGGCTAGACTGTCCCAGGATGAGGTTGTAACCTCTCGGACGACGTTCAGGACGGCCGTGGTGTTTGTGAGGTTCGTCGCAGTCCAGTCGAGGGTTCCGTTGATGTTGAAGGTTGGAGGTACAATGGCGATCATGGGACAGTAGACGATCATCTGAGGGTCGGAAGAGGGACTTGTTTCGCAGAAGGGCGGCGAGAATGTAATCGAGAAGGAGAGAGTGTAGCTCGAGTTGCTGCCCACTTTGAGCGCAGGGGCTCCGCTTACTGGAACGGCTACCAAGAGAATTAGGGTCAAAACTCCAACGGCTAGTTTTGCTGACCGCAATGTTGGAGTTCTCGGGCTCTTTTAGACTGTATGGCATAAAAAGGGTTAACGGTGTTCATCTCTATTGAACAGAGAAAATCAGATCAGCAACGATCGGTAATATGCGTCTACCGCGGGCAATCCCGGTCAGGGTCGCACTGTGAAGCTAAGACATTCTAAGGGCGACATGTTTCTCCGAATGGCTTTTAGAGGGTTCGAAGTGCTAAGGCCGGCCTCTATCGGCGAAGACTTTGCCAAGCAATAAGACGAAGTTTATGCAGATGCTTGACTCTCCGACCTATCGTCTTCTCCAGAAGGAGGCGCGTGAGAGGGGCGCTTCAGTCCAGGAGCTACTTAGGGCTGTCATAATTCCAGACTGGCTTACGAAGAATAGGAATAGAGAAAAGGCCAAGTGAGACTAGTCGAGCTGAGCAGCGGTCTGGGTCCCCGAGGGAGTCTCTTGAAGGTCCAGGCTGTCACTGCTTGGCAGAGGTTTCTTCAGGATTGTTTCAAGCGTCAGGACCTTTTTTTCCAGTTCAATTATCTTCTTGTGTTGGCCGAACAGCATTGAGATGAGCAGTGGAACTTCCTTGACGGGAGAGGCCATCGTGCTGGCATAGGGCGCATAGAGCTTGCACTGGCCAAGGAGGTCGTGGAATACCAGCTTGTCTTCTACTCTGAGAAAGTCTTGGAATTTTTTCAATTTGGCGGTTTCTGCCTCCACAACCATCCGCCATGAAGGAATTGTTCTACCCGAGCCCAGAGCCCCCAAAGATTCGAAGTCCTGTTCGTAGGATGATAGCGCGGATAATAACAAGAGGGTGACCAGTAAGTGAAGGTCGAGATGGAGACCCGGTGAAAGTAGTTAATGAATAGAGGCAGAACTAGCGGACTGGAGGCCAAGGATCCCTTCCTCATCGATTACAAGGAGAATCTGGAAGAATTAGTCAAGGGAATGAAGCGTGTTGGAGGGAGCGGATTCCGGCTTCTGATTGTTGAGATGATTCGGTCACGCTGGATCAAGGATCGGAGGACGACTTACCCATACGAGGTTGCCTGGGTCTTTGACCGGGACGAGAAGGCTGTGTCGAAGCTCCTGAAGGAGCTTGAAGAATCGGGCGATATTGAGCTAGTAGGCTTGGGCCGTGGAAAGAAGGGGCTGGTCAAGCCTTACAAGCCACGAACTCTGAGAAAA
>MNDT01000007.1 GCA_001915065.1 archaeon 13_2_20CM_2_53_6
TCATAGCTGGCATACTTCTCTATGCCCGAAAACGGCGCGCAAAAATGCCCGTTCCCCTCACCCCATCGGGACCAGCGCCTGCACCAGGGTTGGGTCCCAGCCCGGCACCCCCTCCGCAATAAACAAAAGTCGCTCCGGGATTCTTGCTACAAGCATAGTCGCTTATCCTTCTTGTCTAACAATATAGTATCGCAAACGACCGGCGAAGCGAAACCGAGAGTCAGAATACTCGGAATCTCCGGAAGCAGCAGAAAGGGCTCATACAACACAGCGCTACTTGAAGCAGCAAAAGAACTAGCCCCAGAAAGTGTCCTTATCGAAACTTACGACATCTCCAACCTCCCACTCTACAACCAGGATCTAGAGGCAAAAATGCCCCCTCAAGTAACAGAGTTCAAGAGTAAGGTCAAACAGGCTGACGCTATCCTCTTCGCCGCACCCGAACACAACTATACTATTACAGCGGTCATGAAGAACGCGATCGAATGGGGCAACCGGCCACCAAACGACAACTCCTGGGACAGCAAGCCAGCAGCCATCATGAGCGCCTCCTCAGGTCCACGAGGAGGAGCGAGAGCGCAGCTTCACCTTCGCCAGATAATGGTAGACCTCGACATGCACCCGATCAACCGGCCTCAACTTCTCGTTGCAAATGAAGATGGGCAAGTTCGACGCGAACATGAAACTCACAGACTTGCAGATACGCGAGACGCTACGGAAATTGCGCATCCAACTAGCAGAATGGACCAGGAGAGTACAGCCGGGCCTCCATAAGATACCCGCTTAAGCCGTCTTCGATGTTTTGCGACGGGACCTGTTTATGCGTTGAGACTTTGATTAGAGGATCGAGTGCCTATCGGCTTCCAAGCGAGCCCTATCACTCCCCCAATGAGGGCCAGTAAAGGACCCACAGATGCCACCAGCGTTGGGAGGAGTGCCTGAGCAACTGGAGAATATAGGAAGTATAGCACCCCCAGAAGATCCGCGACCGCAACGACGATTACTAGGCTGCTCCAAAGCGAGTGACTGGTTGGCTTCTCGTAGAGCATGACCCCGCCAATGAGGACGATTATCCCAGATATCATCGACGGAAGAAAGAGGAACCTGTTGAAGGGAATCATTAAGGCCAGTAACACGACCACTCCTCCACCAACAAGACAGAACACTGAAGCCCCTGCTGGTCCTTTCACCGTAACCTCTCCCAAAAATTCTCGTTGAGAATACCTTTACTGGCTAGCAGATAATTGTGTTGAACACATGAGAACACAAGTAACGTCACTGCCCATCGTCAAAATGATCCCAATGCTTTTCGTCCCTATCACCATGTAGGACCCGAAGGATTCTAATCAGGGTCGAACGTGTCATGTGGAGCCCAGCGAGTAGTGAGAGTACCTCGATCATTCCTGTGTGACGCCCCTGGCATCGTTCGAGTTCGTTATCACTGCTTTTCTCGCAATCTCCCTCGCGGCCGCCATAATCTCCAGTAGGACTAGAGCTCCCTATACTATCATTCTGGTTTTTTTTGGTGTTGCAATAGCAGGCTCATCCCTCTCTTCGATACTCAACGTCAACCTGTTGTATGGTAGCCTGATCGGGGGAGGGCTCTTCGTCGGGCTTGTCTTGCCACCCCTCCTCTTCGAGACGATGATGAATATTCGCTACGAAGAATTCCGGGCAGTCTTCACGCCAGCTCTACGACTCGCCACTGTCGGCGTTGGGATTGCAACCGTTGTGGGAGGGCTTCTACTCTGGCAGATAGCCGAGCTGCCACTAGTCTCGGCCTTCGTCTTCTCTTCCCTGATTGCTCCCACGGATACCGCAACGGTTCTCGAAATATTCCGTAGAGCGCGTCTTCCGCGAAAGCTCTCGACTCTGATGGAGGTCGAGGCATCGTTTAACGATGCCACTGGGATCATAATCTTCACAATAGTCGTTACATCAATCGGAGTCTCTTCACAGTCCCTCATCGGAGCACTCGTTAACTTCGGAACAATCTTCGGCGGAGGCGTCCTTGTAGGAATTGTGGTCGCCATAGGGGCCCATCTGGCGTCCAGACTGGTTGACGATCCGATGTCCGAGACGATGGTGACGGTCACTACCGTCTATGGCTCCTATACGGTCGCGGATATACTGGGAGTCTCGGGTCTAGTAGCGGTATCGATAGCAGGGCTGTACTATGGAAATTCGACGATCAAGACCTGGGTCCGACCCCAGACGACGAGGACTGTTAGGAACTTCTGGCGGATCATAGCGTTCATCGCAAACTCTCTTGCGTTCCTCTACATCGGGCTGAGCACCAACCTGGCTACGATAACTGCTGATCTTGTGCCCATCGGAATAGCATTCGGGGCTGTAATCATCGCTCGTCTGTCGTCGGTCTATCCTCTTCTCGGGATATCGCGTGTCAACGGAGAACGGATTCCTAGATCCTGGAAGAACGTTGCTATGCTGGGAGGAATGAGGGGGGCACTTTCCATAGCGCTGGTCGCATCCTTGAAGAGTTGTACTCCCACTCCAGTACCAGGATGCGTTCCGTCCCTAGACATTATTACATCGATGGTTTTGGGGGTGGCATTTCTCTCAATTGTCCTTCAAGGATTCCTCTTGTCCCGCTACATCCGAAGGAAGTTTCCGAAGAGACCACCTGCAAGAGGCGTGCAGGCCCTTCTAACACCAGAAGAGGGAGATGTGCCCTACGTGTCTGAACGTGGTCGCGGCTAGTTAGATTGGCCGGTCCTGCATTTTGGCGGAACCCTTCTACGCGGTAGCGGCTGGCTGGGCTTTGGCAAGTGCATGTTTGAGCAGTACGCTCTTTCCCCAGCCGTGATGCGCAAATTCTTCGGCGGACGGTAGCTTGTCGATCTCAAACCATTTCGCGTCGGAGACCGTCGGGCCTGTTGATACTTTCATGGTTCTGGGAAACGCGAGATAGTCGAAGATGAGATGCCAGGTCTCATTGTTTCCGACGAAGGATTCGACCTCGACCAGTTTCAGCGTAGCGTCTTCAATGTCCACATGCTCCTTCAGGATGCGCTTGGCCGCCTGGTCAGGATGTTCCAGGTGGTGTAGATCGTCGTTTGGTAGGAACCATCCCGGCTGGCCATCATGCCCGGTGCTGTATTTCACTAGCAGCGCGGAGCTATGATGGAGGACGGCGATGTGCGTTACGAGGGTATGTTTGCCACATTCCAAGATGGCTTTTCTCGATGCGGAGGTTGTTAATAGATTGGTTGTCGAGTAAAAGTCTAGCTCATCATCTTGCCAGGATCAAAAACGAAGGTTGGTTTGGGCGTTGCTGTTCGTAGAGCAACTCGAGCAGACGTCAAAACAATTGTCGACCTGGTCATCGCCCTCGCAAGGTTCGAGCGCCTAGAACCGCCGGACCTAGACGCCAAGAGTAGACTCGTCGGGGACATATTCGCCAGGAAACTGGCCAATGTCTTTGTGGCTAGAGTCGGAAAGAAACTGGTTGGCTATGCGTTGTACTTCTACACATACTCCTCGTTCCTCGCACGGCCGACCTTGTATCTGGAGGACATATTCGTCCGTGGAGAGAGTCGAAGAGGAGGAGTTGGAAAGGCGCTCTTCATGAGATGCGTCAAAGAGGCCAATCGACAGGGCTGTGGAAGAATGGAATGGGCAGTGCTGACGTGGAACAGGAAAGCCATGAGTTTCTATGAAGGGCTCGGCGCGAAGAGGCTTGAGGGCCAATACGTATACAGACTAGACGGAGAGTCTCTTCGACATTCCGATCGGATCCCATGATCAGCGGCTTAATCGTGTAATGGTCTAATCGATCACGTTATGTGATACGATCGTCTCTTCGACGCTTTCCATATCGCCAAACAGAGTGGTGGAACTATCGCCTGTGGCAGCTCGCCTCTGATGGATCTTGGCAACCTGCTTGAATACGTCCGAGAGCTTCTCCGACTTTGCTCGGATGTCTTTGCCGAGTCTCCGGCTTAGTATCTCGGCGCAGTGGTTTACGACCATCTTCCTTCCGGTTCCCAGAATCTCCTTCAGGGCATTGTCAAGCTCGTCGATGCCCAGAGGCAACTCTTTCACGTCGACGTTGTGTCTCCTCCTCGCATAGTGAAGAATCAGCTCGGCTGTAGCGCCGCCGAGGCTCTGAAACGCCTCATCCACGGAGTCTCTGAGCTGCTTCGCTAAGTCCGGCGGGAGGTGTACGAGGCGAAACAGGTTCCGCTCAGACATCGACAAGCTCTCCACTTCTCCATGTATGTCTTACAAGTAACGTAACCCTGCTGGTCCACTCGAAGTTGCACGTGAAAAGACGAGAGGATGATTGAGGCTTTGATTGTCTTGTCTTTCCAAACCTTTTTGCCCTGACGTGCAACTGAGGTTCCGTTCTGTCTTGCCGTCTGATACCGGTCAACAGGGGAATCGTATTCAGAAGTTGTTAGACGAGTTCAATGAGTCTTGGCTGACGTACTGGAATAGCTACGTTGAGCTGCAGAACCAGCTCTACGATAGTGCAAGAGCCGCCCGGGAAGTATCCTGGCTCGCCGCGACCGATGATGCTAAGCTAAGCCAGATCAACCGGATGCAACGGGAACTGTACGCGACCATGCCCCGGAGAGTAGACTACATGCCCCTTGGATCGATAAGCCGGGACCTCGACAGCGCTCCAAGCAGGTTCAGAGAGCTCGAAGCCGCTCTCACAGCTGAAAAGGCAAAATGCGCGAGTCTGGTAGCGGCTGTTGATCTGCTTCTGGAACATATCGGGAGGATGAAGCTGGAATTTCAGGCCGGCAAGAACTGAATGAGGCTAATCCTTCAATTAGACCCTTTAACCTAGAGAATCTCTATTCTTTGAGTTCTCGGATCAGCTGCTTGGCTATGGTCAGCCGTTGGATGTCGTTCGTCCCTTCGTATGTCTTTATGATCTGGGAGTCTCTGAGAAACCGTTCCACAGGATATTCGGTGGCAACACCGTAGCCCCCATGTATCATCATCGCAAGCAACGCTAGCTTCTCAGCCGTCTCCGTTGAGGTCACCTTCGCAATTGATGCCGCCTTGACGAACTCTTTTCCCTGATCCTTTAGCGACGCGGCCCAGTAGGTCAACAGGCGAGCAGTGTGGAGTCCTATGGCCATGTCCGCCAGCTTGTACTGGACCTGCTGGAAATCGATCAGAGGCTTGTCAAAACTCATCCTAGTCTGCGCATAGCTAATGGCCGCCTCATACGCCGCCTGGGCGATACCTACGCCCTGTGCTGACACGTCCACCCGTCCCCTATCATACGTCTTGACGCCGATGTAGAACCCGTCGCCCTCCTTCCCGACAAGATTGTCCTGCGGGACCTTGACATGGTCCAGAATGAGCTCTGAGGGCTGCGAACCTCGAAGGCCTGTCGTCTCTATGTGGCTGCCGACCTGGAAGCCCTCTGTACCCCTCTCGACAATGAAAGCACTCAACCCCTTGTGACGCTCCTTGCTACTAAGCGGTGGACTGGTTCTAGCGAAGACCAAGTAGAGATCTGCGATCTCACCGTTCGTAATGAACGTCTTCCGGCCGTTAATCTCCCAGTGGGTCCCGTGAAGCTTTGCGGTGGACTTGATTCCTGCTACGTCGGACCCCGCACCCGGCTCTGTCATAGCGTGGGCCCCGATCTTCTCCCCTGACACCATCGGGACGAGGAACCGTTTCTTCTGCTCCTCTGACCCCCATTCGTTCAACGGCTCAGAAACTAGATGGCTAGCGACGAAGACTGTGGAACAGGCCGCGGAGACGCGTGCTATCTCCTCGATGCCAATAACCATTGAGAGAAGGTCGCCACCTAGACCACCGTACTCTTCCTTGTAGGTGATGGCGGTTAGGCCAACTCCTGCGATCCTTCGCAGAAGGTCTCTGGGTATCTTGTTATTCCGGTCAATCTCAAAGGCTACGGGACGAATCTCCTTCTCAGCAAAATCCCTGATGGTATGCCGGAGACTCTCGTGATCGGGGGTCAGCTTCACTTCATAGTCAGCAGAGCGAGGCATCATAGTGCTCGTCAAGTCTATACCAACGCCTGATCTTCGAAGCCGGTCATTCCTTTAAACTTTGGAGCACAGCCACACATGCAGGATCGGGTCTACGAGGTGGTGAGGCCAATGACTGAGTTCGTCCAAGTATCCACTGCGGTCGACAGCAAGGAGAGGGCCAACAAGATTGCGCGTAGGCTGTTAGACGAAAGGGTCGCGAGTTGTGTTCAAGTCTTGGGTCCCATCCAGAGCAAATATTGGTGGAAGGGAAGGATCGAACGTGCAAGAGAGTGGATCTGCTTCATCAAAGCTAGAGCAGACGACTATTGGAGGATAGAGGCTTCTATCAAGAAAGTTCACCCTTACGATGTCCCAGAGATTCTGGCATTCCCAGTCCTACGCGGTAATGCTGACTATCTAAAATGGATTAGACGCGAAACTGCCCGCAAGCCGAAGCAATCAGCTAAGGCCTTTCTAGATAGATAACCACGACCGTCAGGAATATTCAGCTTGGCTGGTGCACCCATC
Source organism: archaeon 13_2_20CM_2_53_6 (assembly GCA_001915065.1). Classification (GTDB taxonomy): domain Archaea; phylum Thermoproteota; class Bathyarchaeia; order 40CM-2-53-6; family 40CM-2-53-6; genus 40CM-2-53-6. The sequence continues at coordinate 6,516 of MNDT01000007.1, forward strand.
CTGTCATCCCTGGCGATGACGCAGTTTTCCTTTTTCTCAACCTTGAAATCACATCTGGAGGCAGAACTTGCAGCCCGGCTTCCGTCATCTTCCTCTTCCTTACCAATTCCAAGGCTCTGTCGATGTTGTAACGAGACCAGTTCTTACTCTTCCTAGGTGTGAAGCGAACAAGACTTCTTGTCGCATCCAAGGGCTTGATTCGACTGTCAATCCAGCCGAAGCAAAGAGCTTCTTCCAGCGCTTGGTTGTAATAGACTCTGTACGAGTCGCCGCCTGCGCTTTTCTTGGGTAGAACGACCCAGATCTCATTCTTCCTGCTATGGTTGACCCTCAGCCATCTTCGCCATCTCTTCGCGTTTTTGAAGACGACGCTCTTGATCTTCCCTTTCATCTATATCGGATGAGGGAGCGGGTGGTGGGATTTGAACCCAGGTGGATTCAGAACCTCATGATAGCTGGTGGTTCCGAGCCCGGCGGCTCCGGAAAGGGTGATAAGACACTGGAATCTGCGCCTAAACGGCTGACACTCGTCCTCTGGATGAGATGAGCTACGGACGATGGTGAACCTAATGCGTAAGATCTACGTGCTGACGTTTGTGACGATGGACGGAGTTATGCAGGGACCCGGTGGCCCCGAAGAGGACACGAGCGGCGGGTTCCATCATGGCGGATGGACCGTCGGATATTTCGACGATTTCGTTGCCCAAGAGATGGGTAAGGAGATGGGACACAAGTTCGACCTCCTGCTGGGCCGGCGAACCTACGACATCTTCGCGTCGTATTGGCCCCACGTGAACGAGCCAGGTGCCGACCTCATCAACAACGCCACCAAATACGTGGCAACGCACCGACCCCTCACCACGGACTGGAAAAAGACTGTCCGCTTGGAGGGAGACGTCGTGGAGGCCATCCGCAAGTTAAAGAAGGAATCGGGTCCCGAGATCCAGGTTCATGGCAGCGGCACGCTGATCCAGACGCTGTTGAAGCATGACCTCGTTGACGAGTTCTGGCTGAAGATCTTCCCCGTCACTATCGGTAGCGGCCGCAAGCTGTTTGCGGACGAGACGCGCTACGCGGGCTTCTCGCTGGTGGAAACCAGCGCCTCGCCGAGCGGCGTGATCATCGCGAAGTACAAGCCCGCCGGTGAAGTCAAGTCGGGCTCATTCGCGCGCCCGACGTGACAACGAATGGTCGGCTGTCAACCTCATGCTCCGTGTCGATCAGCCAAATGAACGCACTTCGAGGTAGTACGATTGCGCGGGCAGCAGCGAAGGTCCCCGCGCCCACCGACCTTCAGGGAAAGAGATCGCAAACTCCCCTAGGTTTAGATGCATGGTGGGGCGGGTGGGATTTGAACCCACGATCACCTGGGCCCGAGCCAGGTACGCTAACTCCGGCTGAAGTCCAGAGATCTTAGACCAAGCAGTCCCCACTCGCGTGGTCTGGACCACCGCCCCCCGGGGCGGCGATGAGATCGGTGCACAAATAAACCATTCAACGAGGCTCCGAACCTTCGAAGTTTAGAGATGTGCTAGTTCGCTAACTAGCCTTTCGGCTGGAACTTGGGAGATGTTGGAATCGGGTTTGTTCTATCTCGGCTTCTTCTCTCGGGTCTCTTTCACGGGTCCGTTGAAGTATTGGCGGATCAGCTTCTCGAAGAAGATGCTGAAGCCTCCGGTCCTGCCAAAGTATTGTTTGTCTACCTCGGTCCTTACAAGTTCCTCTGCCTCATCAGTCAGCGAGATCATTACTTTTCCCATGGTAGCTCTAGACTTCTAGAGATAGCCCTCGTAGCGGTTTTATAGTTATCCCCTGTCTGACGCCGGTTTTATGGGCAAAGATTAAGAGTCGAAACTGGGAGAAATGTGTTCTCGCCCTTCTAGGGCCAGTTGAAGACTGAGAGCAGACGACAAATGGGAATTGGTCGTCTAGTTCAGTCTACTTCTTGGGCCGATCAAATCGGCCCGACCACATCGAAAATACCCTCAGCATAACGATGTGACGGTCCCTTTCCCTAACTCTGTTAACTTCCCAATCGTCGGGGACACATATTGTTGTCCACGCGATGTGTTGTTGCGTAACGTCCCAATGCCCTTCTGCGTGTTTTTCGGGCAATTGACTGGACGGATTAGACTCCAAAAAGCTTGAAAAGCACGGTGGTAAGCCGGGTTGTTCCGTTCCTCCTTGAGCACAATCAGCCCAGACGAGTACTTCGACAGTGTGCATCGTATTGTCTCTCTTCTCGACGGAGAAAATGTAACGATTCTAAGAACTATGAAGCAGCATGGCCCTAGAAATCTGCTCGAGATCGCTCGTAAGGCCAAGCTTCCGTACACCACGGTCTACAACCGGGTGACCAAGCTGGAGAATCAGGGAGTTCTAAAGACGTGGATCTATCCGAATTATTCCAAGATTGGTCTGAGTAGAGCTGTTGTCTTGGCGACGCCCCATCCTGGAAAGGAGGCGCTTGCGAGAGAAGCGTTGAAGGTCCCGGGGTTCTGGCTGAAGGTCGCTCGCTGTCTAGGGGATACTAATGGATATTACTCGCAGCATGCGGTGCCCACATCTAATCGTCAGGATTTCGAGCTGTATCTAGAGCAGCTGTTGGAGCGTGGGGTAGTCAAGTCTTACCGGGTCTTCTGGCTGGGTGATGCAGGTTTCCCGTTGACGAACTTTGACTATTTCAAACCCAAGGATCGAACCTGGAAGTTCGACTGGAAAGGATGGCTCGACAAGCTGACATCTGTCCGGGCCAAGGCCGAGACGACTAGACACGCGACTCCTCAGCCTGAGCCATTTGACGAGAGAGACCTGATCATTCTCAAGGAGCTAACGAAAGATGCGAGAACGACTCTAGCTGATCTGTCGAAACTTCTTTCGCTTACGTTGCCTGCGACGAAGTATCGGTTCGACAAGCTGGTTGCCCGTGGATTGGTCCAGGAGTATGTGATAGATCTGCTACCCTTTGCTCCCCAGATATCTAAGCTGTTTGATGTGCGCCTGGATTTCAAGAACGAGAGTTCTATGCGTGCGGTCGAGAACGCAATATCGGAGGTTCCGATCGTACAGAGCTACTCTCTGATAACCGGTCTGAACTCGATGACGGTCAGAATATATCTCCCACAAGTGGAAGTCAGCAATCTCTTCGCCTTCCTATCACTGCTAGTGTCGAAGGGAGTCTTAACCAACTACTCCTACTTGATCATCGATCCTATGACTATTCAGTCGCAGACGTTCTCCTACAAACAGTTCAAGAATGAGACTGGGTGGGACTATGACAGCCGAGAATACCTGAAGACTGTGGACAGCCTAACGCCCAAGTGGACCAAGACAGAGATCGAGCCGAACTATCAGACCCTCCCCCCGCTTTCAATACACATTTAGTAGTCGCAACAACGCCATCGTTCGTGCCAGGAACCGTCTCAGTTTAAAAGCTCCAAGACCAGTGATCAAATGGTTCATTTTGCAGCAAGTCGATTCTGGAAAGATGGCACTGGTCGTTGCCGGCTACGAGACGAAGTATCCTGATCCATTGGTAATGGACGCGGGCGACAAGCTGAAGATTGTGACGAGGAGGGATGATGAATGGCCGGGATGGGTGTTCTGTGAAAGCCAGAATGGGAAACGGGGCTGGGTCCCTAAGAATGGTGTCATGATAGACGGTGATGCCGCGGTTGCCCAGCAGAGGTACGTTGCACGAGAAGTGTCCGTGATGGAAGGCGAGATAGTGAGGATAGAGCGAGTGGAGAGCGGCTGGGCCTGGGTTACCAACATGACCAACGAAACAGGCTGGGTCCCACTGAAGAACCTGAAAATCGTCGAGTAACCATATACGATTTTTCCGGCCACCGAAATTCCTCGAAGAGGACCGTGCTGACTAGTCATTTCACACTACTTTTTTAAACAGGGAATCATGACTCGGCACAGGATCCTTTCTTGCAGCGTTCCTATGAGCGTTTCAGCTCTGAGGTTCTTGACGCTGCTTCTGCTCCTGTCCGGCTGCACGTTCTCAAGCTCCTCGTGTCGAAGGGTCCCCTCCCGTATACTGAGATAATGTACGAGGTGAAGCTCGATCCTGTACGGGACGCCGGCAAGTTCGTCTACCACCTCAAGACGTTAAGGAAGGCCGGTCTGGTTTCGATCGAAAAAGGCACGAAAAAGTACAGCATAACCGAGCTTGGAAAGATTCTGGTCGAGTTCTCCCGGGACCTAGAAGAGTACATCGCCGTAAAACGTGGTAGACTGTTCGTCCGCACTTCCCGAATGACCATAGATGAGTTCGACCGTACAAGAATCGCCCGATCACTCGTCAGCGAAGCTGGAATGCCTCAAACCCTCGCAGACGAAGTCGCCGCAGAGGCAGAGGATAGACTTCTCAAGTTCGGGATCGTCTATCTCAGCGCTCCCCTGATTAGAGAGCTAGTCAACACAATCCTCATCGAGAGGAAGCTAGAGGAGTATCGCCACAAACTTACACGGCTGGGACTACCCGTCAACGATGTAACAGTGCTACTGCGGGAGGCAGGCCAGAAACACCTGGATGCGAACTGGGTCCAAAAATCCGCAGGAGAAAAAGTCACCGAAGAGTACGTCCTGCTCAACAGCCTTCCGCGCGCCACAGTTGATGCACATCTCTCAGGTCAGATGCACCTCGAGGATGCAGCGTCGTGGATTCTGAAACCCAGCGTTTTCTTTCACGAGACCAGCCTCTTCTTCCATAGAGGGACACCGGCGACCAGCCCTCCCTCATCCCTCGAAGATGCTCTAGAGTCCGTCCTGAAGATTGTACGAACCGCAGAACGAGAAGTCTCCAGCGAACAGGTCTTCGATCACTTCAACATCAGCCTCGCACCCTTCATCAGAGGACTCCCACGCCAACGCGTCCAAGACGCGATCAGACGGCTCATCTACCACCTCAACTGGGACGGCTTCTCCAACACAATCCCGGCCCAAGTAACAATAGGGCTAGACCATCTAATCCCGAGTCACCTGCAGAATCGAGAAGCAGTAGGTCCAAACGGAAAAGGCGAAGGAATCTACTCCGACTTTTCACGAGAAGCCGAAGAACTATTCACAACAATAATCGATGCAAGTCTAGAAATCGGCCGTCAGCAGCCCATCCTCAATCCATCTGTCATTGTACGGACCCCCAACGGAAAGACGGAGACCACGGACGAGCTTCTCGACCTGGCCTTCGAGAGTTCCGCCAAATACTCGATTCCCAACTTCTTGATACAACCCTCAGAACAGACCTTTTCGATGTCTTCTGAGGGACCAATTCTTCTCGAAGACAGAGACGCGGCGAGAGGGGCAGGCGCTGTTATCGGAACCGTGCAGCTTAACGTGCCCCGAGCCGCCTACGAGGCATCGGGAAAGGATGAGCGGTTCCTCCAGGCGGTCCAGTCCGGAACTCTCGAAGCAGTAAAGGCTCTGCAACTGAGACAACAAGCCATCAACGAGAGAGTGTCCGAAGGAGTCTTGCCACTATTGGCATGGCAGGCAGACGGAGGAGCCTATTACGATTCGAGAAGAACTCAGGGAGAGATTGGCCTGCTGGGGCTCGCAGAGGCAGTCAAGTATCATACTCAGAACGAGATCTGGGAGAAATCGAACATCGCTTTTTCCCGGAAGACCGTAGAGGCGGCGAGGCGAGCGGTAGCAGAGGCCGACGTCCGCGATATCAGAGTAAGAGTAGGCATTCACTCTTCACCCCAAGCATCAGCCCGGCTTGCCTCCATAGATGCCGAGAAGTATGGATTCTCAACCGTTGTCTATCAAGGATCGAAAAAGTATCCATACTACAATGACGTGCCCGCGATCCCGCTTACCCAGAAAGTTCCCATGACAACCCGGGCATCAGTCGAGGGGGAATTACAGAGAGTCTTCGACGGAGGCTCGTTACTCCCACTGATGGGAGGAGCAAGAGTAGACAAGTCAGCGTTGCTCAAGGCTTCAAGACAGCTGGAAGAGGCCGGCGTCCGCTACTTCACGTTCACGTCATTCTACTCCCGCTGCAGACGATGCTACAATACGAGCAAAGGGGTCCAGGCGAGATGCGATAAATGCGGATTCGAACATTTGACAATTCTATCGAAGCTCGGGGGAAGGATGCTGCCCTTGGACATGCTGTCGGAGGCGCGGAAGAGAGACCTCGATCACATCATTCCGTATGATTTCTCATAGCTCTCCGACCCAAATCAATGTATAATATCTGAACTCGGGTCCAGATCTCTTCAACTCGAAGGGTCAATACGTGACTCTCGCCCAAACCATAACTCTGAACAATCTTGAGCTGACGCGGTTCTTCATCGCGCTCGTTCTCCTTCTATTCTCAGCCTACATCTGCTCCCTTCTTTTCAACAAGATCAAGCTCCCACGCGTCATCGGGGAGATCTTCGGAGGACTCCTGTTGGGTCCAACCGTCTTCGGCTATCTCTTTCCTGACAGTGAAAACTGGATCTTCTCCGCTTACCCCTCTGAAGGCCAACTCCTCTCCCTAGTATCATGGTTCGGACTCATCCTGTTGATGTTCGTCTCCGGAGTAGAGATCCGCGGAACATTCAGCCGAGAAGACAAGCGTACCGCAGTCGCGTTTCTACTCGGAGCGACGATTCTTCCCTTCCTAATCGGACTCGCCGTCTCAAGAGTATACGATTTCAGCTCCTACGCCGGACCAAACAGCAACCCCTTCTCACTGTCAATAATCATTGGCATCGCCGTGGCAGTCACATCGATACCGGTCATCTCGAAAATCTTCCTCGACCTCAAGATAATGGGCAGCCGCTACGCCAGGATCGTGCTTGCAATCGCAACAGTGGAAGACAGCATCCTCTACGCAGGACTCGCAATAGCTACAGGAGTTGCGGGCGCCTCGGCACCCTCCGTATCATCGATATCCTTGACGATCGCTGTAACGGTCGTTTTCCTAGTCTCGGGGCTACTTGTTCTACCCCGCATTCTCCGCTGGCTCAGCAAGTCGAAGGCCCGGTTCTTGATGGAAGCGTCTCATTCCAGATTCGCCCTCTTCCTCTGCTTCCTGTTCGTTGCAGCGGCCGCACTGCTCAACGTCAACATAGTCTTCGGTGCCTTCCTCGCGGGCATCGCGATCGGCACGGTCCCACAAGACACGTTCGCCAAGGCTACCGGGAGCATCAAGAAGATCTCACTCGCACTCTTCACTCCAGCATACTTTGCAATCGTGGGCCTTCAACTCGACCTCATTCACCAGTTCGACATTGTCATCTTTCTCGGATTCCTGCTCCTCTCCTCCGGCCTAAAGATTGCTGGAGCTCTGGGAGTTGGCAAGCTCATCAGAAAAAGCTGGCTATCCAGCGCCAATCTTGCCATCGGATTGAACGCAAGAGGAGGACCGGGAATAGTCCTTGCCACAGTCGCGTTCGGCGCGGGACTAATCTCCGAGCCCTTCTTCGTGGCTCTCGTTCTAATAGCAATAGTGACTTCGCTGATTACAGGATACTGGCTGAGATACACGCAGAGCAAGGGCTGGCCTCTTCTTCAAGAGGACGGAGTTCCCAGCAAAGGCTGATCTGAAACGATAAGTTTGTTCTTGTAGATTAGCTTCAGAGGGCCCCTAGAACAAGTCCCAAGAGTCCCATTCTGAGAATGACCCCGTTCCCGACCTGCTGAAAGTATTTCGCGTGCGTCGAGGAGTCGACGCTTGGGTCCACCTCGTCAACCCTAGGCAATGGGTGCATCACAATCGAATTCTTCTTGGTCTTGTTCAGATCCTCAGCCACGAGTCGATATGAGCCCTTGACCTTCTCGTACTCTTGCAGATCCGCGAAACGCTCTTTCTGGACCCGCGTCATATAGATCACATCCAGCTCTCGCAAGTGCTCTTTGAGAGAGGGCGTCTCGGTAACCTCGATCTTCTTCGAGACTTCTTCGGCTACTTCCTTGCGCATCTGGAGAATATCCGGCGATATTAGTACGAGTTTGACTTTGTACAGTGACAATGCGTAAGCCAGGGAGTGCACTGTTCTACCATATCTCAGGTCCCCAACCAGACCGACAGTCAGCCCATCTATAGTCCCCAACTCCTTCCTCATCGTGTAGAGGTCCAACAGAGCCTGTGTCGGATGCTCCTCTGCTCCAGAGCCTGCGTTAATGACCGGGACAGAAGCGAACTCTGCCGCCATGCGGGCCGCTCCTTCTAAGGGGTGTCGGATCACCAACACATCAGCGTACTTCTCCGTCACTCGGACAGTGTCCGCGAGGTTCTCGCCTTTCTCCACGGACGTTCCTTTGGTCTCTGCGAATCCGAGCGCTGTCCCGCCAAGCCGTGTTATGGCAGACTCGAAGCTCAGCCGGGTCCGAGTGCTGGCCTCGAAGAATAGTGTAGCCATTATTCTCCCATGAAGCATATCAGACCCCTTCTTCGCAAGCGGTTCCATCACTTCTGCCATGTCCAAGACGTGATCGATCTCATGTCGAGAAAAGTCGCGGATTGAGACTATGTCGCGCCCAGCGAACGAGGGGCTTCCAGACATGGCTTCTAGCGACCCGTTTCTAAGAAGAAGCGTTCTATAACTCTCTTTGTGAATCAGTAGCAACAGACTTGCGACTCGTCGCCGCCACTTCTGACCTGTTCCTCCGTTCTCGGATAGCAGAGCTCGCGAAACAGACGGGGGCGGACCCTTTCTTTGGAACGGGACCTGACGAACTGAAACGATTGATTTCAGAGAACCGGCCTGAACTGGTCATTCTAGACCTGTCCTCGACGGATTACGATCCATTCTCCGTCGCGCGCGAGCTGAAGACCAAATTCAATATTCGACTCTTCGGGCTGTTTCCCCATGTGAAGGCTGACCTGAAGAAGCGTGCTGATGAGATGGGATTCGAGTATGTGGTGCCGAACTCGAACTTCCTTTCAAGCCTAAGACGGGTCCTGCTCGAAAGGACTGAAGATGATTGAGCTGGATCGTCCATGACCTCTGGTCAAGCCTCGAAGCCAGGCGGGACGAATACGCGGCTCTGTTCGACAATGACAAGATCCGAGCTTTCGGGATCATCAGCCGAATCGCGGCAGATGTTGGACAACACTACGGAGTTGTCTTACAGCTCAACTTTCCACCAGGACGTGACAGCCCGCGCGTCTTGGGGCTGGGACACAGGGATTTGTCGGTGCTGGTCTATCGGAACAGAGAGAAGTTCAGTCCCGTCTCTGAATCTGAGGTCAAGGGAATCTTCGAACAGCTAAACCCGTTAAGCTTCGAGCCCTTGAAGCGAGACCAACAAGGGTTCAAAGTGAGACTCTCGAACGGTAGAATTGATTGTCTCCCTGGAGGTGTGCATCTCTGGTGCGAACTCACCCCCGACATTCTTCGGGTCCTAGACTGGTTATTCGCAAACGCTTATGGTCTTCGGCCCGCTTAAGCAAGTTCTCTTGCCCTCCATGGCTCATACATCTCAAGCAATTAATCCCTCATTCTTAGTATCAAGCGCTTCGGGAGTGGCTGTTTAGGGTGGTGGCACGACTGTCTAGTTCAAGAGTGAATGGAGAACCGGATCCAAGTCTATCCTTCGGAATTGAAAATCTGGAGTGCCCCATCAAGCCAAGATTGGAGGCCGACTTGTACATCGAAGCCTTCGGCTCTCGAATCACAAGACCGCGCAATGCAAAATACGGTTTAATGATAGAGGATCTTCAATTGCTCGTTAGTTGGCTGTCACAATACTTGGGAAGGGTCACTGAGGTCCACAAGCCATTCTACACTATGGAGCCCGCCTTCGCCTTGAAATTCTCTCCCGTATCTGGAGATGCGACCGAAGTCTCAGCGCGACTTCAAGCATATGGGACAGTGGACATGTACTTCGTGGAAGAGACGGGACCAGCAATCATTTTCGAGACCACCAACCAAACGATAGCGACGTTCAGACAACAATTGATCGAGGAAACAATACTCCTAGTCAAATGAGGCTGTTGCTGCCTGCCAGCGGGTGCTTTAGCATCACCTGAGCCCCAATAATCAACGCCGATTAGCCTGGAACCAATCCTGAGAACGCGTTCAAGCAATGCTCTAAGATAGTGGGACGAGCTTCTTTCCTAGACGTCTTTCGATGTCCATCTTGGCCCGCTTCAACTGTCTGGCCCTCCTCAACAGCTCAACCAGATAGTCAAGGTCAACTACCGGCCTAAGCGACGGATAGTCCCATGGGGTCTTGTTGACCTCATCCGGATAGATCATGTACCCCTCCGGGTAGTGGGTCATCAGAATCCCGGTAGGGTCCGTCTCCAAGGACTTGGAAAACTCGCGCAGGGTATAGCCTGCCTTCTTCAAGAGTTCAAGGGTCTTGTCAAGCTCGTCGCACGCCCTCTCAAGCTCGGCGTACATCTCGCCCCTATCGCCATCATTCGGCAACGCCCTAGGACCCCCGTCTACAAATGGGTCCTGAGCCGGCCGCGGGCATAAGCATTCTTTAACCGAGAACCTAGTGCTCCCGAAACACATCGCGTTCTAGGTCATGATCCTTCCACATGACCCTCGTGTGGATGCCCCACTGGATCCCTATTCGGGCAACCCGTTTAGTCGAGGCAAGTACCTGATTGTCCCCTGCAAACCGCCCTGGAACCGCCTTAGAATCAGAAACCTGTCCATCTTCGTGTTAATCCTCTGGGATGACCGGTGACCAGCCAGCCGTCTACTCTAACGTCTTCCTGATGAAAGTTGAAGATCCGAGAAATCTAGAATATTTTTGAAATCGCACCAACCTTGCGCGACATACGCGGCGAATCCCAGAATTTCGGTAAGGCTTTCTCTTCCCAACTCTGCTCTTCCACTATCTTTTCTCTTTCTGCTAACTATTATCTTTCTGTTATCTTTTTCTCGACCCCCCGGGGGCATCCCAGAACTCCAGAGACCCTTCACAACTTTCTATTCCGACCGGAAGTCAATCATCCGCACCTGCAACGACTGAAGATTGATCACGGGCAGCAACCCCGGCTGCGGCACCAATCCCATACGTTTCTGATAATCAGTCTGTCCCTGCCACGCCCCACAGTTCACAATCGTCGTCCCACGATACACCCCAGACCCAGGCACGTGAACATGTCCCGAGACGAAGACGTCCGGAACACGCTCCACCACCAGCCAATCCTCCACCTCCGGCCCGATAGGCGTATTCTTCCCATACTCCGGCGCCAGATGCCTGGCCCGCAACTGATACTCCATAACCTCCACCGGACGACGATAATCAAAACCCGGCACCGAACTGATAACATCCATCAAGCTCGTCCCATGAAACAACAAGAAATCCACCCCCTCCAAGCGCACCTCCGAAGGATCACCCAGCGAAACCACCCTACGAGCATCATACACGGGACCCGCAAAATCGCGCGGAATCATAGGCTGAGGCAACGCCTGGCGGACAGCATCATGATTCCCAGGAATCAAAACCACCTCCATATACTCCGGAACCTCGCCCACAAACTTTGCCGCGAGCCGATACTGCTCGTAGATATCCGGCACCTTCAGATCAAGCTCCTGCCGCGGATACACCCCGATACCATCCACAAGATCACCCCCGACCAGAACGTACTTGACACGATCCGCAATCTCCCGCTGGCCCAGATCACCCACCTCGCCCCGAAGCCAGCCCACGACCCGCTGGAACGAGTCCTCCAAGAACACCTTGCTGCCAACATGGACATCCGAGATGAGAACCGCGTAGACCTCCTCATCGGCCCGGCCGGGCCTATGATCGGGAATCTCCGGCAGCACAATATTCTCGGCCACCAACAACTTCCCAGAACTCTTCCGCGTCTCCAAAAACAAGACCTGGTCCCGGGCAACCCGACGCGCCGTCTGCCATAACGCTGGATTCGAGTCATTCACAAGCACCGTCGCCTCCTCATCATAATCGTCCACTGTCAGAAAGATCCGGTTCCCCTTCTCCCGCTTCTCTACGACCATACAGACAAACCGTCCGCGACCATTCGCCCCAGAAGCCAACGCGTCCGCGATCGTCCCAGAACTCCTAGTATCGATCCTCTGCCGAAACAGCCCGCTCATCTTCTCAAACCTGCTACGGAAATACCGGAGAAAATCGTCAAACACCCCGGTCGTTCCCAGTTTTCCAGATGGATCAAAGACCACTTCAAGCCGCGACTCATGCTCCTCCGCAAAACGACGCCCAGCACCAAGGCTCGTCTCAACCTCCGCCGCCTTGCCCGTCGTCAGCTCTAGCTTCTCAGCCGCCCTGAGAACCAGATCCGCACTGATGAACAATGGCCTAGGCTCGACGGACCCAGCCACCTTCAACAGCTCATCGACGAGCGGCCTCAACGATTCTTCCCGGCCTAGCTCGACGAGAGTCTTGAACGCGTCAGACTCGATCTGGAAGCCCGCTTCGAGTATGACCCCTATCGCGTCACGGAGGTTCTCAGACAAGCAGACTCCCCGGCAGAGCCACCATTGTAGTATGATGACCGGTTTATTCTGTTATCCTCGCCAGTCCCTATCGAGTAATCGTCAGATCCGAGATGTCCACCGAGATCTCGCACATCCTGTTCAACGCAATAATAACCGCCACCAGATGGTTGACTAGGGGCCTCGATGAGCTAGCCACTTTTGCCTGGGCATCGGAAAGCTGCCGCTTGGCCTCCTTGAAACGCGGCCCAACAGACGAGGCTAGTTTCAGATCCCTCGAAAGCACCGAGCCCACCGCGTCCTTGTACATCGCATTCACCGCCAGGCCAATCTTCTCCAGCAACGCTTGCTCCTCCCTGGGGATCGGAACATCAGCCTGAGTATTCTCCGCAATCGTGACAGCGTAATCAGCAAAATTCTCGATATAGCTCGCGAGCAGACGAAAATCGAGGCAGTCAACAGAGGAGACCTTGATCTTCTCCAAGAGATACGTGTCAGCAATAGCCGCTCTGACTAGTCGTACGAGGAGAAAGTACCACCGGTCGACCTCCTCATCCCTCTCAACAACACCCTTCGACAGCCCCCCATTCGACGAGACGAAAGACTGGACAGCGTCAAGCTGCATAGGCATCGAGAGCATCTCCAACCGGCGCAGAATACGCTCAGGATTCAACAAGGAAGGCTCAACAAGACACTGAAGAACAATCCTCCTAGAATCCTCCTCCAGCACCTCAAGCCCGACCAACCGCTTGGTAGTCTTCCTAACCTCCTCCCGAACATCCGGTGGCAAACTGTCCTTCGACTGGACCCTGATGATATCATAGCCTAGCAAGTATCTCTCGATAATCTCCCGTCTAACGAAGGGAGAAGCGTCCAAGACCACCTCGAGAGGAGCCCTATCCTCATCAATCTTGGGCGAGAGCAGGAGCCGCCCATCCTGGCGCTCCTCATAGGAGACCACGGACCCGGCTCCGAGCCCGACCCTCTTCGCCCATGCTTTGGGAATAGTTACGAGATAGGTCCCGTCCGGGGTCCGCTGTAGTTTACGCAGTTCCAACTGAGACGATCACTCCTCATCATACAGCAATGGAGAATTTTAGGGTTTGGCAGAATCTACTATGGAGAGCTCCGCAACTCTAGAGTCTTCTGCCCATCTTGACCGTTCAGCTGTTGATATCCGAGCCTCACAACCTCTTGAGTATTCTGACCCTTCAGGGCGCTTAGGGCGATCCGAGGCGTCTTCGGGAAGATTCTCGACACAAGCATCTCGCCCTCATGCAGTTGATCTTGACTACATCGATCGATCTTGTTGACACACACTATCAGAGGAACGTTTGGGGCGATTCGTTTCAAGGTCTCATTCGAAGCGGTGATCTTCCTGAAGACTGTCTCCTCGTCCTCGCTAATGTCGATGAAGAGAAGAATCAGGTCAGAGTCCGATATCTCTCCGAGGGTCGTGTTGAAGGCTTTGATAATAATAGGATGCATGTCCTCGATGAAACCAATACTGTCAATGAGAATGAAGCTGAAAGCATCAGCACCATTCTGATAGTCAACCCTCCGGGCAAAAGTTGACAAGGTCGTGAAAGGACCCAGCCCCGTAGCCTTATGCTCAGCCACGATCCGGTTGAAGAACGTCGTTTTCCCGCTCTGCGTGTAGCCTGCCAGCGCAACGATAGGAAAACCTAGCTCTCTCCGCCTCTCCCTCAACGCCTTCTTCTTCTCATACACATTCTCCAACTCGTCTTCTAGTCTCGAGATTTGCCGGCGAGCCCCTCGTTCGTAGTCGCTGTAGGGATATTCGCCGGGACCGCTCCAGCCGACCTGTTCGCCGAGGATACCTTTCAACCGGAGAAATTCCTTGCCCCACGAGAATGTGTATCTGAGCTTCGCCAGCTGGATCTGAAGCTTCGCCTCTTTAGTCATGGCTCGTTGGTCGAACACCTCGAGAATCAGCATGTTACGATCGATGACTTTGATCTCCGTCCCGCCGAGGACCTTCTGTATCTTGAAGACCTGTGATCCCGGCAGTCTGTTCGCGAACAAGACTGCCTCTATCTTCTTCTCTGAGGTCAGCTGCTTGATCTCGTCCAGCTTTCCCGGGCCGATGCAGTAGGTGTGGTGCAGACTCTTCCGGTGCTGAATTACCCTGTCAACCACTTCGTACCCAATGCTCTTTGCCATCGTCTCAACCTCATCGGCTCTAGACGGCACGAGAGGCACTACACACTCGACGACGATGGACCTCATTTCAGAAATTCAACTTGTCCCTAGAAGCCTGTTCGGATTATATCAAGACCCTGTGTCCAAAGCAGCACTACTGGACCCTAATCTCGACTCCAACAGTCCTCTTGATCAGATCCGCCAACAGGTCGACCAGGGGTTTGCCACCCTTTCGTGTCGGAATCGAGACCACCAGGGGAAGTTCGATTTCCTTCTTGCTCTTTCCAAGTCTGTCCTTTATCCAGTCGAAGACTGGCTCTGTGACGATCACTAAAGACACGATCTGTTTTGCCTTGATCTCGTCGAAGGTTTTCACGGCATCTTCCTGAGATTCGACAACCCATGTGTTTCTGACGCCGCCGAGTCTGAAGTAAATACTCGTCTCCTTGTCAGCCATGACTCCTATCTTGCCCATTTCTGTTTCCTACTTGAAGATCCAGCCTGTCTCCTTGGACCAGAACAGCAGGTCAAGCTCTGCCATAGGTATGCTTATGTCGGCCGCGAACCGTCGTAGCTTCTCTTCAATCTCCAAGTACCGTTTCTTGGTGATGGACGCGGGTACTTCAGGTATGACTTTGAGCCGAGCCAGGTTCCGCAGGATGTGTCGGTCGAGAATTGCGAACTCTTCACCCAGCCCGATGTTCCGGAGGAAATGGCTGGCTTCTTTGTAGCCGAGTCCCATGACATTCTCGACTAGCCATTGGCGAAGCTCGAAGGGATTGTAGAAGCTCTCGATGCGGGATTTCAGCTGAAGTCTACCATCCGCTGCGAAGAGGTCCCTGGCCTCTACGATGTAGCGGGCTTTGCTGTCTCCGAACCTGACATTGCTTAGATGCGGCTCGAGGTCCGTAGGCTTTCCCTTCAACAGGAGAGTTAGCTGTTTCAGTTTCGAGACCGCGTCCCAGCAGACCCTTGCAGAGGATTGTGGGGTCAGCAGGCAGAACGCAAGCTCGGCGAAGACCTCCTCGTCATTCCAGCGCATGACCTGTTTGAATTCCAAGAGACGTTTCTGGATGGCATCCTTCCTTTCTTGATAGAGCGACTGTAGTTCTAGGACATTGCTGTCCGGTCTTGCAACACTCAACTGTGAGCTAGAACTGTTTGAGAACATCTGGCTTCTCCATGATGCGTGAACAGTAGAAGCATCTCAGTCTCAGCGGGTCCTGTCGTTCAACCATAAACTTCGGCTCGACAGGCTCACCCGCGTTCGACACGCATGCGGGATTTGCACATTTTACGATTCCTCGTATAGAGTCCGGAAGCTTGACCCGTGTCTTCTCAGCCACCTCATAGTCCCGGATGATATTGATCGTTGCACCGGGCGCGATCAGAGCTATCTTGTCCACTTCACCAGGCTTCAACTCCCGGTTTTCAACCTTGACAATGTCCTTCTTGCTAGCAGTCTTGGACGGAACGTTCATCGCCACACTCACGATATCTCCTTCGCCGCGGCCGATTCCGAGGATCTTGACAACGTCGAGAGCGTGGCCCGCTGAGATATGGTCAATCACGGTGCCGTTGCGGATCTTCTTAACATAGAGTTCCTTCACAGCAACGGTCTTGGACAAGGCAGTTCATCTTGAGACCATCTTACACTCTTAATTGCTTCTCTGGCTAAGCGAACTGAGACATGACGGTCGAGTCGGACTCTCTCAATCTTCACACACGATACGAGGGCGAAATCCTTGACATTACAGAAAAGATTCAGGCCATTGTGGCGAAAGGAAATATCAGGAACGGGGTTGCCTTCCTATTCGTCCCCGGGTCCACAGCGGCGCTGACTACGCTTGAGTACGAACCTGGCCTTCTCGTTGACCTTCCCAGTATGCTCGAAACAATTGCGCCGAAAGCCGGAACCTACGAGCATGAAAGACAGTGGCATGATGGAAACGGCCACTCTCACGTCAGGGCTGCGCTCCTCGGGCCTGACCTGTTTGTCCCGATCAGAGAGAAGAGTCTGGTGCTGGGCACTTGGCAACAGATCGTTTTCATCGAACTAGACGTTCGGTCGCGAGATAGAACGCTTGTCGTCCAACTCATAGGAGAATAATGCTCACCCAGACCCCTCCCTTTCCTCTGGAAAACTCAACTCTCCCATTGAGGAATGTTCTGACTATGCTACTGTAGTAATTCATCATCGGCAGTGTATAGGATGCCATAAATCAAGAGATCTCGCTACTAACCTCAAACAGTATCCTCTTAGAAACCAAAGAACCAACACAAAAGAGCAGAATCAGCTTTCCAACGGAAACATAGGGGTGGGGGGACAGTTTTAGTCGGTCCAGTCGAAACGTCTGTACGAGAACCCTTAATTCCATTGGAACTGAGACGCGGGAGTATCAAGTAGAAGCTCGTTTTCCATTGTCGCAACAGGGATTGGATCTAATCTTCGAACAAGTACTCTCCGGAGGGCTCGTCTTCAGGGACAGGAATCTGCTTAGGCACGACTACATGCCGGCGACCCTGCCTCACCGCGAAGAACAGATTCGACGGCTCGGCTCTGTCCTAGCGCCGGCTTTGTCTAGAGAGCGAGTGTCGAACCTCTTCGCTTATGGCAAGACCGGGACGGGAAAGACCATTGTTACAAGGTTTGTCTTGGACAGGCTGCAGAGGAAGGCGAGGGATCATGGTCGGGCTGTAGATACGAGCTATGTTAACTGTCGGCTCGCTGGTACGAATTATCGTGTTATCGCTGATCTTTGTCGTGCGCTGGGAGAGGATGTGCCGTTTACTGGACTGGCCGTCGGAGAGCTTTTTGACAGGCTGAGGAACGCGTTACAGTCACGAGAGTCGGCGTTTCTCGTTGTCTTGGACGAGATTGACGCGCTTGTCAAGCGGAGCGACGATGACAGCCTTCTCTACGAGCTTACAAGGATTAACGAGCGACTCGACGGTGGATGGATCGGAGTCATAGGCATCTCTAACGATCTCCACTTCAAAGACTTCTTGGACCCTCGCGTTCTGAGTTCTCTCGGGGAGGAGGAGCTTGTGTTCAAACCCTACTCGTCCGAAGAGCTGTACGACATCCTGAAAGACCGTGCCGAGCAAGCTTTCCAGGAGGGAGTCTTGGACGATGGTGCTTTGCGTCTCTGCTCGGCCTTGGCCGCGGGAGAGCATGGCGATGCCAGGAGGGCCCTGGACCTTCTCCGAGTGGCCGGCGAGATCGGCGAGCGAGCTAAAGAGGAAAGAATACTAGAATCTCACGTCCGTATGGCCCAACAGAAAGTAGAGCATGACAGGGTCACCGAGGTATTGTCCTCGTTGCCTCTTCACTCAAGAATCCTACTAATCTCCGTTCTCCACTTGGAGAGTGCTCGCAAGGAGAGCTCTGTCACTGGCGATGTGTATGAGGTCTACCGCGGTTTGTGTTCGGCTGCGGCCGTCGAGCCCCTGACGCAGAGGAGGATCAGTGGCCTGCTGAACGAGCTGGATATCATGGGTATCATCAATGCTCGAGTTGTGAGTTTCGGCCGGTACGGCAGGACAAAGAAAATCCGGCTGGGAGTAGAGCCACAGGCTGTCAAGTCTGCCTTTGGAAACGATGAGCTTGTCAGAGGGCTCTTAGAATATGCGCCGCGCGGTCTCCCGGGACACCAGGGTCGCTAGCTGCATCGGGATCGAGGACGGCCCCTTTATTCCCAGGAGACTCGGGGGTTCAAACGCACCTCTCGTGGCCGTCAAGCTAGAAGGCCCGCACATAACGGCCGTCAGGGCTGGATGGATTGGTGTGGACGGGATGGATGGGACTGAACGGGCGCTGAAACTATTGAAGTCTCTCTCCATGTTGCAGTCCCCAATTCTGCTGGCGGGGGTCACGTTTGGGGGCTTCAATCTGGTCGATCCTCGGAGACTGCAGAAGATGTTCAAAGTCCCGACGATTGTCGTTGTAGGGTCTCGGCCGAATAACATGGCTGTGAAACGTGCCTTGGTCAGACATTTCCTCGATTGGAGAGAGAGGTGGCGGATCATCCGATCGCTAGGCCCATTGCGAACTGTCCGTACTGTTGCGAGCGAGAATCCGTTATTCTATGAAGCGTTCGGCTGTTCCAGCAGAGTTGCGCGAAGGATCCTTGCCGGCTGGGCCTTGGTCTCGAGGATCCCAGAGCCGCTGAGGGTCGCGGGACTGGTTGCTAGAGGATTGTTTCCAGCGCAACCCCTCGACTAGGCCCGGGGTTACAGGAGCCTTTAGTCGTCCGACGGACGATGCAGTGGACGGTCCTGGAGAGTCTTCCGTGGACTGTCGGGAGATTAAGAGATGCTCGAAAGAGAGAGTTCGAAAGACAACAAGCTGAACGATTATTTTCGGAGGAGATGCTGCAATTATGAGCGGTTTCTCTGTGATCGCGTCTGGGAGTGTGCGTTGTGCGCGAAGCAGGCGGGAAAGGTTGAGCCTGTGGAGCTGTCTCTGCCTACGAAGGTTGAGGCGTTGAGGCGGAGGTGAATGGTTTGGAGACTTTGAGGGAGGAGGAGGTTTTGCAGCTCGAGGAGGAGTTGTTGAGGAGGCTGGAGGAGCGGTTTACGCCATTGATCCAGCAAGCGGCGGCGGATGCTGCGAAGGTTGTGATGCATCAGCTGCGGCTTGACTTGATGAGTCATATCAGCCGGCACGAGGATACTATTCGACGGTTGAAGAGGTCCGAGTCGGCGCTGAACCATATTCCCCACACGCGCTAGCCGCGCTGGTATAGTTCTGGTGGGGAGGGTGTTCGTGGGCAGTGGAGCCGTTGTCGGGTGAGACGTGGGTGGGCGGTTGTAGGGTTTCTTGCGTCTGTATAGCGTCCGGGCAGGATGTCAGCTTCACGATAGGGGTTGGAACCGGCAAAGTGTGGAGCGTCTCTGGAGTTCTGGTATGCCCCCCGGGGGGTCGAGAAAAGATAACAGAAAAAGAATAGTTAGCAGAAAATGAAAAGATAACGGAAAGAGAAAGATCTTGAAGCTTCAAGGATTCCCCGGATCTGTCGCGCGAGAATCGATCGATTTCAAGAATCTTCTATATCTTCAGGTCCTTGCAGGCTTTACAGGGAAGCGTTCTGGTGGGTCGTTCGCCAATCGTTGATCATCTGAGAGGATAAACACGCCGGTGCACAGGTTTTCGGTTCCAAGGCGTTTCCCTAGGGATAACAGGCCCACCCCCTTAAATGGTCGGACCCATATTGGCATGAACCCGAATATCGCTGGGCCTTCCGGACTGGGACCGTGTTATCCGTGGCAGCTGCGGCATAGCGGGGTCTTGTTGATGACTCCCTTGACCGTGACGCATCCTGTGCAGAGGTGTTTCCGGCAGGAGCTGCACAGGCGGGTGTGATCATGGCAGACTACCGCTCCACAGTCTTCACAGACCGCGCTTGTCGCGCTATCACACAAGGAGCATTTCCGGGTCTCATCCCAGATCATTTTTCCTGTTGCTGCCTGTAGGATTTTTCGGTAGGACCTGTTTCCAGTCTGAAGCTCGACGGTGACTATCGGTATGTGGAGTAGGCTGACTTCTGGGACGGAGACGTCGTCGGGATGAGCATTCGAGGCTTGCAAAAGAACCTCGGCAACCCGTGCCTTCACAGTTTCTTCGGTAGCGGTTGCTGGTGCAACGGTGACGCTGTTCTTCATCTCAAGTTCGGGAGGAAGCTGGGGCATGGAGCCGGTCGAGGGCTCGATCTCCAAACATTCAAGGAACAGCCCGGACCCCGGCAGGTTCTTCAACTGGCCCTCGAACAGGCCGGCGTCACACTCGCGACCATCGACCCCGTCAAAGACTATCACGCCCCTGGCAACCTTCTTCTTGCTCTGTGCTAGAACAAAATCTGCGAAGTAGTAGGGGCGAAACTCCAGCTTGGGCATGGAGCCAAGCCGAAGGATGCTGCCGTTTTCTAGGCCGTGAGCAAGAATCTGCGATGCTACCGCCCGCGAGACGGGAAGTGTCCCTGGAACCTTGTCGCGCTCGGGAGGCTTGATCTTCTCGACTCTCTCCTTGAGCTTTGCAAGGTCCCATAGCTCGACTCCGAATTTTCTGGCCATGAACTCAGCGTCGCCAGTGAAGCCTTTGGGTGATACGTAGATCCCGTCGGGTAGACCAGCGCTCTTCAATCGGTGAGCGAAGCCTTCGACTTCGCGACCATTTACCTGACGGTCGCCCTCCCAGCATTCAAAGGCCACCTTCTGGGTCTTGTTGCCCTTCTTCCGGGAGGCTATTATGCCGACAAAGTGCGATTCGGACTCTCCGGCTTGGACGTTCTTTTCGACTTCGAATCCTTCAACCCGACAAACATCACAGACCATATCGACTACAAGATTACTAGAGTCTGGACTGGGCTGGGCGGCCATAGCGATCTGCACGGCCTCAAAAATCGACAAAGCCAACGACCGCGAATAAGGCTGGTGTAACCGGCTGGCTCACACATTGATAGGGCTACGAAGGGGGACCAGATAGGGACCCAAGCAGAAATCGCATCCTTATTGACTGGAGAAAGCAATTAGGAGCGGATACAAAACAGTATCCATCGGGACCCTTGACTCAAACCGAGACTTGGCAAGAAGGAACGCGAAAGTCCATCAGAGAAATTATGAAAGATCCGATAGTATCGAGACTGCTAACTCGCAGCACCCTCACTCGCGCCCAGTTCGAAACACTCCTAATCGACCAGTTGGGACACGATCTGGCGAACAAAAGACTGACACGGAACGAAATGGCACGGATTATGCGAAACCAGAGGGGAATCAGCCGAGGAGCACTCAACAGGACTCTAAGACAAGCGAGAGGAAACATCTCGGAGGCTATTCACACTATTCTTCTCCTCGGATACGGAGGATTATTTGAGAGTCCCAGCTTGGCCCCGTTCGTCGAGGCCTCTGAACAGCTGAAGAGCCAGACAGCTCAGTTGCGAGAGTCCGTAGGACAGGAGGGTTTCTACCGCGCGAGTGTCGAGGGACTACTGAGCAACCTTGAAGAAGCGTTCGAGGCACTATATGGCAAGACTCGTGATACGTGACGTCACACATGCTGACTCGGATATCACATCGCGTCGCGTCACAAGGGGTGACATAAGGTAGGACGTGTCTTGGTAGGGGTGCGATTAACCATGGAACCTGACATCACCGGCTTGACATCAAGCCGCAACAGAGCTGTCACGAACGAATCACGAGTGATGCTCAGCGTCACGCTCTGGACCCTTCATGTCAGTTAGTCTTAAATGCGGAACTCCCTACACGTGATATCACGACACCAGCAGCGTGATATCACACATTGTTTGGATTTCTAACGATGGGCAAGAAGCGGAGGGAGGAAGGTGATGCAGAAAATCGCGATGTTGCGCAGCTGTTCTTTGATTCGTTCTCGAAACGAGTCGGAGCAGTCGAGGATGGCTTGCGGAACGTGGCATCAGGGTTTGAGAGGTTGAAACTGTCGGTTGAAAGAGGGCAGATCTCGGACCTCGTACTTCTGGAGCGACTTCAGAAGGCTGAACAGCTCATCAAAGCGTCTCTCGAGTCGATAAAAGTGGCTGTCGAAAGGAATTACGCGGTTGGAGGAGTCGCAGCTACAGGAGATGCGGAAAGGCGCAGTTTCTCGACGGAAAACCCGGTCGAGACGACTGCCCAGAGTGACGCGGTTATCGCTTCGCGAATTTTGTCTCCTACTGGAGAGATCGGGTCCCTACCATCCATTACGACACCTACCGAACTGCAGGTTCTGACCCTCCTCGCAAATGAGGGGCCAAAGTCAGCTCCAGAGATCGGTCGCGCGGTGGCCCGGTCCAGGGAACACACTGCTCGCCTGATGAAGAAGCTGTACGAGGAAGGCTACATCCGGAGGGACCAAACTAGGATTCCCTTCAGATACTCTCTAGTCGACAAGGTCAAAGGCAGTTTCAAGAAGCCCGAGGTCAGGGACGAAGGGAAAGAACAGATTTCGATTCCTCAGACTTGACCCTGTAACTGACTGTACGACCGAGTTCCATCCTGTCAAGTATTCCCCTATCGGCGAGCCTTCCAAGGTAGGTGGAGACGGTGCTGAGCGGGATCTTCTCAGAGAATGATGTCTCGAATGTTTTCTTGGCATCTGAGGCTCTGAAGCTTCGGTCTCTGAGTCGGGAGATTATTGTGCTCGCGAGTCTGTCGAACTTGTGAGGGGATACGCTCAGCGCGGAAGCTGTCGCTCGGGGAGTACCTGCCATGACCTCTACGAGGTCTAGAAGCTTCCCGACCTTCTCCCGGGTGATCTGGCCATCGATGGTGATAGCATGCCTCACCCCCTCGTCGTCGTAGAATTCGAGTTTGAATCGACGGGGCTTCGCGGTGCGATCCTCCAGAGCAGGGGGTTCACAATTCACATTTCACGTGTAGAAAAGAGCTTCCCTTCTGGATGGAATGGCTTGTGGTGAACAGAGTAGGGACGCTACGGATGGGTTTCCAGTTGTTCCAGTGGAAACAGAGGGGTTCCCGGGCTTGTTCACCAGTAGTGAAACCGGATTTTGGAGATTTCTAAGAGGACGGAGGACTGGCCGCTCCGGCTCCCGAATCAGGAGGCTTGGAAAGGGTTGCTGCAGAGGAAGGGGGAGGCGACGATCGGGCGAGCAGCTCTTTTTCCCTTTGTCTCTGACCCCGTCGACGGATCAGTCTGTATGTCTCGACGATCGGCGTCAGGAGCAGCGGGACTAGGAGGAGGTACGAGTAGGGCTGGAAGTCGCCGAAGGTCCGGGTGAACTGTATCCATGGGCCGCTGAGGGAGTCGATCTGCGCTGGGTCCGTGTTGATCGTGTAGGATATCGTGGTGCCATTGGGAGCTGCCCAGTCGAAGCTGACTGTTGAGGGCGACATAGCGTAGATTCCGCTACTTTCCGTGGTTACGGTATAGCTCATCGGGGGCAGACGAGTTCCGGGGGGGACTATAGGGGACTGGACGGTCTGGGTGCCAGAGGGCGAGATCTGTAGAGTTTGCAAATACGGCGGTGATGCCTCAATGTCTGATCCGGTCAGGTTGCTGACCGTCACGTTGTCCAGGTTTTGGATTGTAACAACAACGACGTGGACTGTCCCGACTGGTCCCGTCGTGGGAGTAATCGTCTTCTGGATTACTATGTCAGGAGCAAACGGATAGTCGAAAGCGGCAGTGAAATCGGATTGCGGACTCGTGACGTTGAGGTAGTAGGTCGAATTGTAGAAGTATGTCTGAGGAGGGTTTTGTGGGCTGTAGAGGATTGTCCCGGGCTGGAAACTGATGCCGATGAGCGAAACGTTGGCCACCGGGTCCGCGACAATATTGTTCTGAAAGCCGAGGAGAGACTTCAAGCTGAGTTGGTGAGTGCCTCCCTTGTAGTATTCACGCGGATATTGGATGTGCATGTAGAAGCTTAGAGAATTGATCGTTGCTCCCTTAATCTGAAGCGGCACCAATCCTATGGCAGCGAAATATTTCATGTTCTGGATGCTTGCAGGGTTGATGAGTGATGAGAAACTCTGGCTAGGGAGCAGACTTAGAAGTCTTATGAGCGCATCATTGTTGGAGAGTTCCGGGTTTGGCGCGTAGATGTTGGCGCTGCCCCCTTGCCCCATGGGCAGTGAGAATACTGTCGTGAATGGGACGCCAAGTGCTTGGGAGAACTGGGCCTCGACGGCTCTCGACTGTGAGGCCGTGACTTTTGCGCTTTGATTGTAGTATGTTATGAGTGCCGGCTGGGATATGATCTGCAGGAACTGGCCCTGTCCGTTTCCGAAAGCCTGTGAATCGTTATTGTTGACAATGAACGCCGCTACCATTGCACCTGCATAGTTGCTGTCGATGGTCAGTCCTTGGCTTGATAGGTCGAGGTTTGTCATCTCGAGAGTCGCGTTAGGTGCGCCCAGCATGTCTAGGCCGATACCCAGGCGTTGGTCGTAGGGCCCTGGTGTCGGAGCTTGAATCATGGGATGTGAGGTGGTCAGGTTTGGGATCGCGAAGAACGGTAGAAGTGTGAGTAGGAGTAATGCGGTCTTCAATGTAGGTCTGTCAGATATTTTCTGGTTGGCCGTCAGGGTTGGTTTTCTTCGAATCCCGACAAAGACGTACTTTACTAGGTCAATGCCCGCTTGCCAACTCAGACAGGCTGCTCGTCCGGAGATTGTGACTATTGCAAAGATGAGACCCGCGTTCCTGGTGAGTGTCAGAGCCATGCTCTGGATGAACTCTGGGTCGGTAGGCGAGGCGGCTTGGAGGAAGAGAGGGAGAAGGTCGCTGGCGACTGGGCCAGTCGCGGCACTGACGAGTGAGAAGCCTGCGGGTGGCGGGGGGATTCCGGAGAGACTGCCTGATGTGAGACCTTGGAAGATGCTGAGGGCTGCGAGCCCCATCGCGCCTAGGGTGGAGAGGAAGACTGCGAGACCGACCATGAATCCGCGTCCGACCTTTCCGCCCGCGATGATTCCTCCTAGAAGGCCGGCTGTGACCCAGAGCTGGAAGACTGGTGGATAGGTGAGTGGGTTGGTGAAGATGAGGTAGACGGCGACCATGAGAGTGTTGAAATGGACTCCGAGGACTGGTGAGAGCCAGTCACTGACGCTTCTAAGCCCGGCTGGTAGTTGGGTGTAGCCGATGTATAGGACGAGTAGGTATGCCGCCGCCCAACCGATGTAGCGCCCGAGGAATAGTCCTTCGCTCGGGTGCGGTAGAAGATAGACCGTTCTAGGATCATCGGGCCTACGTTTTACCATAACGCTGCCGATACGCATGTACAGAAGGATGTAGAGGATCCCGGGGATTACGCCTGCTACGACGAAGCCAAGAATCGCAGCAGACAGGCTGGACCCTCTGGCTTTCTCGAACTCTCTCGACGCGATTCTCTCTCTAATTCGAGACCCCTTTCCAGCTGCTATGACGCAGCCGATTGCTAGTACTAGGAGGGCGATTGGAAATGGTTGATACGCGAGGAGGCCTGGGACCCACGTCGGAAGCGTGGCGATGATCACGGTGCTGACTAGGATTCCAAGGGCACGCGTAAATGAACTACAGACGAGAGCGATTGTGGCTGCTCGCCTGATCTCCTTCGGCGCATCTTTCAACGCCTGA
This sequence comes from archaeon 13_2_20CM_2_53_6, assembly GCA_001915065.1. Lineage (GTDB taxonomy): Archaea > Thermoproteota > Bathyarchaeia > 40CM-2-53-6 > 40CM-2-53-6 > 40CM-2-53-6. The sequence goes on from MNDT01000007.1 coordinate 32,160, forward strand.
AACGGTGGAGCCTCGGCCACGCGTCTGTCCTCTCAGAGAGTGCGGTCTCGGGACGGGCGAAGAAAGGGATTCTGATACCCGAGTTGCCAGGTCAGCCGTTCGCGATAGGCAAGTCAAAATACGGGTCGTGTAACGGGCTACGTTTGCGATAGGGCTAGTGTCGTCCCAGTTCAGTCCCGGAGAATTCGGCTCGATAATCATCGCCTGGATCGTACTCTCGTTTGGGATTACCTACTCTAGTTTCGTTGGTCTTTTCAGCGGGACTGGGGGTAGTCTAGACTTTGTTCTCGCAGGCTTTGTTGCGACTGCGACAGGATTCATCATTCACGAGATGGGCCACAAGTTTGTTGCGATCAGGCGAGGATATGTCGCGCACTTTCGCCTCTGGACATGGGGGCTATTGCTTACTCTGTTCACAGCTGTCGGAACAGGTGGGAGTTTCTTGTTCGGGGCTCCAGGAGCGGTGTACATTGCTCCTGCCGCTGCGGTTGGCTATGGCTACAGTTGGTCCTATAGGAGTACTGACGAGGAGCACGAGAACATGGTCATCTCCGCGGCCGGACCCGGTATCAACCTCGCCTTCGCACTCGGGTTTCTCGGATTGCTCCTCGTGGTTGGGTTAGGCGCGGGCTTCCTGTCTATCGTGGGGTTCTTTGGGTTTGAGCTGAACGTTGGCTTGGGCTCGTTTAACATGCTGCCCGTGCCGCCGCTTGACGGTTCGAAGATTTTCCGGAAGAGCATTCCAGTTGCGCTTGGACTAGCACTTCCTCTGTGGGGGCTGTTTCTAACCCTCTTCTTGGGAATATTCTAGAACCCTCAAGTGAACCTGGACTATTCAAGGAATTTTTGGGGAGAGTGCTTCCCTAAGACTTGTTGATTGAAGAAGTAGGCCTCGGCGTTCTGTTCGTCTTGGCCTTTGCGAATGGGGCGAATGATGTTGGGAAGAGCGTTGCGTCCCTCATGCACTTTGACCCTGACGGCAAGACAAGCAGGCGGCCTCTTCTGTGGGGAGGCGTCTTCAGCAGTCTGGGAAGTGTTTCCGCCGTTCTGATTTCGAGTCGACTGTTCTCGGTGTTTACTCCACAGAGTATTCTCCACTCCCCGTTCGATTCTTCCTTTGTCGTGGCCGTTCTAGTGGCAGCTACTCTGTGGGTTTTGGCCGCGACTCTCGTTCGACTGCCTGTCTCTACTACTCACGCAATTCTCGGCGCGATCATGTTGCAGGGAATCTTTCTGTTCGGGCTGTCCAGTCTTGCATGGGACTTTTTGGTGATACGGATCCTGCTGCCGCTGGCTGGCGGTCCATTGGCTGCGCTGATTGGGATCTACCTGTTTGAACGTCTGACAAAACGTCCACAGGTACCTGGGAAGGAGAAACCGAAGTGGGTAGAACTCGCTCACTGGGGGTCCGCTGCGGCAACCGCGTACGCGAGGGGTGCGAATGATGCGCCGAAGATGGCGGTCTTGGGGGGCTTCTTTCTAGTCGCGAACTCTGTCGAGAGTGTTTGGGTTCCATACTCGATAGTGGCGGTAGCTGTTCTTGTTGGTTCGCTGGTGCTAGGGCGTCGCGTTGCTCAAACTCTCATAGGGCGAGCTTTTCCCCTCGACCATGGTCAGAGGCTGAGAGCGGGGATCGCCACTGCAGCCTTTGTGTCCGCCGGAGCCTATTTCGGTGCGCCGTTGTCCACGACCCACGTCCACGCTGGCGCGACGGCGGGGGCCAGTGGCCTCAAGGAATCGATCCGCTGGGCCTTGCGTGGTATGGTTCTTCCTTGGCTTGTGACTTTACCGGCAGCCGGGCTTCTAGCGATCGGAGTCGCTGTTATTGGACCGAGGCTCCTCGCCTTATTGTGAGATAGAGAAGTGTCGAGCCTACTGCTACAAAGGAGTAGAGCACGAGCCAAACAGCAGTCACCATCCAGCTGGGGCTTTCGGCCACAATAATGTTCCAGCTGATGCCGACCGCGATTAGAGCAAGTGAGGGGAAGATCGCGTCGAGGGGAAGTAAGACGATGATTCTTGCAGGGTCTTTCTGGAGAAACGCCCACCCTGTCGCCAGGCACGTCGCGAGGAATAAGGCGCCGAATGTCTGTAGTGTAGGAGTAGCGACTTTCCATGGCCAGAACTGTTCCTGTGCCAAGCCGGGCAATAGGAGCATCATGATTCCAAAGATTCCTACGACGCTCGTCTGGACCCCGAAGAAGACTCTAGCAGGGCGCGCAGCAATTGTTCTACCAATAACCTCTGTCTGTTTTCGATGCCACCTGTAGTTCACGAGAAGAATCAGGCAACCAGCACTAGCCGCCAGGAAATAGCCCGTCCATGCCCAGATTGCGGCGTTGCTGCTCACCATGGCTCCTCTGACTATCGAGACTATTCCGGTCAGGCCGAAGAATGAGCCGCCGACAAGGACGAGGATCTTGGCTCTCTGCCACAGTTTCGCTTGTATGGCAGACCAGCATCCGAGCGATATTGCAAGGAATATTGCTCCTAGAAATCTCGTTGCCAGCTCCTTCACCGGCCAGGGCCAGTATGGGATTACAGCGCCTGGAGAGATGTAGAAGACAATGCCAAGTGCCAAGTTGATCAGCGAGAGGGCGAGCAGAAATATTCGACCATATCCTCCCAGACGGAAGACGTCCGGTGCAGATGTGTTAATGGGTGGCGTGTCCGTTCTGGTTTTCATGCTTTGCCCATCAGGCTTGTAGGCTTCTTCTCGGTAGCGTCCTCCGACTGAACAGAGCATCTGCGAGACAAGTGGTCAAGGATCTGGAGCCGTCACGTGGACTCGCCTACTCGACGATCAGCACGACCCTCGACCGGCTCTACAAGAAGGGCGTGCTTGGTCGAGACGAGGAGGTTGGAAGGGGTGGTTCTCGGTACATCTACATGATCCGTTCTGAAGAGAAGGTCAAGGGCAGGGTCGTTAAGGGAGTCGTCGACCGTTTACTAGCTGCGTTCGGCCCAAGCGTCCTCTCAACCTTGAATGATTACGTGGATGATATTCCCAAGGAGGAGCTGAAGCGTCTGGAGGAGAAGATCCAGAGGGGGACAAAACGGTAGACCTGGAGCTTTTCCGCGCCTATTTTCTCTCTACGGCGACACTCGGTGTTCTTGCTGCCTTAGCTGCTGTCTATCTTGTCTTCTATGCTCTGTATTCCGTGAAGAGTCATGATCCTGCTCGACGGTCGAAGCTACTGCAGCCTATGCTCGTCTCCTCGCTCTTCTCTTGGTCATTTCTAGGATCAAGTCTCGTGCTGTGCGTCGCTCTGCTCAACCAGTATGCAGACTTCTGGGATTTGACGATCCGGGAAGTCTTTGGCGGGGCTCTTCTGGCATCTGTCACGTTTGCCACGATCATGACTTTCATCGCTCGCAAACACACGTTCACGAAAACGCTGGAACGAATGACGGGCCTTGTCGAACTCCCGAGCATCGGAACAAGTTTCACTCTTCTCGCATCGAGGATGGGAATCCAGGGAGTTTCTCTTCGAGATGCCAGGCTAGGCAGTGCATTCTCGATCAGCTTGAACGGGCACAGAGTTGTTGCTGTGTCCCCGGAGTTGGTAGCGTCGCTCTCTCCAGATGAGGCCGAGGCGGTCGTTGCCCATGAGTTGTCTCACATCAAGAACGGTGATTCTACCGCAAAGGGCATGGCTAGGCTTGCCAGAGCTGCTTTTCCGTTCGACCCTGTGTTGCGCCTCGTTGAGGCCGCTGTTCACAGGGAGCGCGAACTCTGGGCCGATAGAGTCGGGGTCGAATTTACTAGGAAGCCATTGGCGCTGGCCTCTGCTCTCGTCAAAGCCAATTCACGGCCGAGAGCTGGGACGACAGCCCACGCTGCGGGACTGTTTGTGGGCAGTAGCGGGCGAGGATTATTCAGCCCCTATCCCGATCTTGAGAGGCGAGTGGACGCTCTGCTTGACCTCGCTCGGAAAATGGAGATCGCTACCAGTCCAGCTATAGTCGCTTGAACAGAGTTCGTGGCTCCGATTCGCTGAAACATAACAAAAAAGTGCATCAAGAGGTTGAGGCCCAGACCGTTTTGGCGGCGTGCGATTTACTGTGAAGGCTCAGACCTGTTTTCTTACGATCGCGAACCTTTCGAGCTGTCGATGAATCTTGAAACCGTTCGTCAAGTAGACTTTCAGGGGTCCCTTGTAGTTCTCTTCTGCCCATGGAATCTCCCAAGCACGTTTCGAAGGGTTCGTGACAGGGTAGCCCCTCGGCCACTTGTAGACCGTCGCGGTGGAACTTGTCGCATGCAGCCTTGAGGAGGGCTGTGCAGACCCCTTTTCCTCTATGCTCGGGCGCGACCAGGAAACACATTATTGATCCAACGGGCTCGTCAGGATCTGTTACGGCGACCCGATAGGAGCGCATGTTTGCGAAGCTGGCTCGGGGCTGAGCGTTGCACCATCCTACAGGCTCATCGTCGATATAGGCGAGGAGGCCTTGCGCTCTGCTTTTGTTTATCCGCTCGGACCGTGCGGCTCGATGCTCGGGCCCAGCCTCGGCCGTCGCATCCCAATCGTTTCCCGGAGTATCGTAGAAGCCGCAGTAGCAGCCTGCCCAGTGGGGAAAATCTGAGAAGGCCTTGTCGAAGAACTTCAGATAGTCTGAGAGTAGCTCCGGTTTGAGTTCTCGGACTTCAATCTGAGCAGTTCGTTCCATGGACAATGGAATGGTCTCCATCGTATAAACGGGTGTTGGGCGAGCAGAAATTTGTTTCGCAGGTCAGGCAAAATGATAAGTCCAATAATAACGACAACAACGACGTGAAACTGGATAGCGCGCCTCTCAGGATGGAGTTTCTCCGCAGGAAGCTCAAGTTCGTCCAGGACACCATGGACGAGCAAGGTGTGGACATGTGGATCACGTTTACCCGGGAGGGAAATGAAGACCCGCTGGCCCAGGATCTTCGGTTCAGCGATCTGACATGGAGGTCTGCTGCTGCCATCGAGCGGAATGGTCGACGGACCGCTATTGTTGGGAGCTTGGAGTCTGAGACGGTAAGACAGCAGAAATTCTACGATGAGATAATCGGGTATGGGAGCGAGGGAGCGGCGCCCAAGCTGAGGGATCTTGTCAAGAAGCATAGGCCGGAGAAGATTGCCGTGAACAAGAGCCACGATGAGGGCGCGGCTGATGGCTTGACATCCGGCATGGAGACGTATCTCAGAGCCGCCTTGAAAGATTTCGCGAAACGCCTAGTCTCCGCTGAGGACCTAGCAATTGCCCTGCGAGCTAGACTGGTGCCGGGAGAGGTTGAGCTGGTCAAGAAATCTATTCGAGAATGTGAGAAGATCTATGACTCCCTCGAAGACGTGATCAAGCCTGGGAAGAAGGACCGGGAGGTCCACGAGTTTGCGCACAAGCTTCTCAAGGAGAGAAAGCTCAGCCCTGCCTGGGCAATTGACCGTTGTCCCTCCGTGCTGGTCGGCAACAACCCGATGGGCCATGTCGGCTACTATGGTGCGAGGATCAGGAGGGGCGATTTTGTCAAGCTGGACTTTGGGGTCAAGTATGATGGATATTGTAGCGATATTCAGCGGAACTATTTCGTCGGACCTGGAATCGTGCCGAAAGGAGTGGAGCGAATGTTCAAGACAGCAAGAGAGGCAAACGACGCGGCTCTCTCGATTCTGAAGCCAGGCGTTCCAGGCTACAAGGTTGACGACGCTGGACGAAGATTGATCGTGCGGAGAGGCTTCTCCGAATACAAGCACGCGCTAGGACATGTGCTGGGACGGAGCACTCAC
>MNDT01000060.1 GCA_001915065.1 archaeon 13_2_20CM_2_53_6
TGTTGGCTCGACCACTCTAGAGAGATTGTCATCGCTCGCAGGATTTCCCGTGAAGAGCAAATCCCCCAACTATGTCGGGGCGCGCATGGGACGGCCGGAGAAGGCGAAAGAGCGTGTCATGACGCCCAAGGTTCACTGTCTCTTTCCTACCGGCCAGTTCGGGGGAATGCGGCGCGATATTGTCGAAGCCTCCAAGAAACTAGCTGTGAGCCTAGAAGTTGTCGACAGGTCCTGTCCCAATTGTGATACATGGGAACCGCGCGTCAAGTGTCCAGCATGTGGAGGTTTGACTGTAGAGAGTTTTTCGTGTCCGCGTTGTGGTCTGCAGGGGCCCGGCGTGTGCAAGAACTGTAATGTGGAGACGGTTGCGTACAAGAATAGTCCGCTTGATCTCAGCCGTATCTTGGAGGACGCCGGGAAACGTTTGGGACTCACGAAGATTCCTGACTCGGTGAAGGGGGCGAAAGGACTGCTGAACCGGACGAAGACTCCTGAGCCAGTTGAGAAGGGATTGTTGAGGGCACGGACCGACGTGTCGATCTTCAAGGACGGGACGATAAGGTTCGACTCGACCAACGCCATTCTCACGCACTTTCGCCCAGGCGAAGCGGGACTCTCGATCGAGAAAGCACACGCCCTAGGCTATGAGAAGGATATGGATGAGAAGCCGCTAGAGACGCCGAGCCAGCTTTGCGCGCTTGAGGTTCAGGACCTCATAATCCCGGAGGCGTGCGGGCAGTACCTTCTGAAAGCGTCAAAATTCCTGGATGATCTGCTGTCATCCTATTATGGGCTCGATAGGTTCTACAACGCGGCCAAGAAGGAGGATCTGATAGGGAGCCTTGTGGTTGGACTTTCACCACACACATCCGTCGGCGTGGTCGGCCGGATTGTGGGATTTACGAAGGCGAGTGTCTGTTATGCCCATCCATTCTGGCACGCGGCCAAGAGACGCGACTGTGACGGGGACGAAGACTCGGTGTCTCTGCTTCTGGATGTGTTGTTGAATTTCTCTCGCGAGTTCATGCCTGACAGAATTGGAGGATTGATGGACGCGCCATTGCTACTGTCGCCGCTTCTAAATCCGTCCGAGGTTGCACGCCAAGCGCTCAATATCGAGACCGTGTCCCAACTTCCAGTCGAGTTCTACGAGAAGACATGGCAGGGTGCGCATCCGAGCGAGGTCGAGAATCTAGTTCCGACCCTGAACAAGCGTCTGGGCGAAGATCACTGGAGCATTGGTTTCACGCATCCAACCGAGGACCTAGACCGTGGCCGGTTGATCAGCTCCTACAAGGAGCTACCGACCATGCTTGACAAGGTAAAGGAGCAGCTGAAGTTGGCGGACCAGATCGTGGCTGTGAACGCTGCGGATGTAGCTGTCAAGGTTCTCTCTACACACATTCTCCGTGATCTCGTTGGGAATCTTCGGACTTTTACTTCCCAACGAGTCCGGTGTATGAAGTGCGGGTCAAAGCCGCGCCGGGTCCCGCTCGGAGGCGTCTGCCATCGCTGTGGTGGGAAGCTTGTCGCCACAGTGTTTCGGATGGGCGTCGAGAAGTATCTAGACGTGGCGACAGAGATGGTTGACAGATACCAGATTCGGCCGTACTACCATCAGCGACTAGATTTGATAAAACTGGAGCTTTCCGAGACGTTTAGGCCACTGCCAGAAGAGAAGGTGCAGCAGAAGCTACTCATCAGCGAGTTCGCCTGAGGAAGACCATCTGAGCCCCGCCTATCATCCGAGAGCTTACCTGGCGGGGATGAGGAACGTCAGCAGAGGGCTAGAGTCACGGACGAAGATCTTGGATGTGATGGAGAAGGGCAAGACGAACGTCCATGACATTTGTGAGAAGGCTGGTCTCGGCAGGGCTTGCGTAAGTTATCATCTCAGGCTTCTCTTGAAGCAGAGAGTCGTGACAGTGTCAAAGTCTGGCCGGGCAGGCAAATGGGCCCTAACAAAATACGGACAAGAGAAACTGTTTTCCTGATTCTTTGCTCCCTTAGCTACTTCGGCGGGTGTTTCCTTTGCAGAACGCTCTGTTCTAACCCCTAGGATTAAGGGTTCGACTGTGCCATACAGAGCTGGAGGCCGATAACTTGCCGGACAGGAAACTTCGGACGAGAATTCTCTCTGTTATAGTGTTGACGATGCTTGCCGTTCCGATTGCGTTGCTGACGAGTCTCTGGGCACCCTACTCGACGTATGAATCCGGTTTCCCCTTTTCCTGGGAGACGAGGGGGTGCGTAGCCATCCTCAATCCCCTGGGAGAATTCGGATGTACTCCCATCAGCTATAACTGGTGGGCCTTTGTCGTAGACGTGCTATTCTATACGGCCGTCGGTTGTGGTCTGCTATTTGCTTACGCCAATTATCATGAAGGAAAACGAGCGCTCATTCTACCGAACAAACCGGAGCAGAGCTCGATGCCTGTCAATGCGCTATTTTAGGGCGTTTTAGTCCCTGCACGTATGCTATTGTTGGAATTGGGATATGCTACTCTGTAATGGTCCGACTTCTGTCGACATAGCCTTCCAGTCTAGCTCTGCTAGTCCGGCTAGTCGTCGGAACTCGTTGATGCTGCCGGGTCCGAATCCTGCGAAGTGGTTGTTGAAGAATATGTAGCCTTGTTTGAAGAGGCTGGATTTCTCCTCGAGCGCGGTGTACCATTTCTTCATTGTCTGTGTCTGGTCTTTCTGTGGTGCGTTGAAGTTGGTGATTGTCCGGTCGCCGACCATTCGGAGATAGGCGATGTCGCTGGTTGTCTCTGTCGGTGTACTAGCGTATTGGTTCTCTGACCAGGCGAGGGCGACGTTGTTCTTCTCTAGTAGTTTGTAGGTTTCGGGTTTCCACCAGGACTTGTTCCGGAACCCGATGGCGTGCTTGTACTTCTGGTCTATCTGTCCGAGAAATGTTTCGAGCGCGTCCTTGTCCTTCTTGATATTGAACGATGGGGGTAGCTGGATGACTAGCGGTCCTAGCTTCTCGCGTAGTTCTGATATTGACTTGTAGAAGCGTTCGAGCTGGGCCTGGCTGTCACGTAGCTTTAGCTCGTGGGTTATCTTCTTGGGAAACTTTGCTGAGAAGATGAATCCGTCCGCAGTTACTTTCCGCCAGTTCGCGACCATCAATGGCGAGGGTGTCCGGTAGTAGGTGGAGTCTATCTCGACGGCGTCGAATATTGTCGAGTAGAGGTGTAGATAGTCGCCGGGCTTCGCGTCCTTGGGATAGAAGGGTCCGACCCAGTCGGCATAGGACCAGCCGCTACAGCCGATACGAAGCCGTTTAGAGTCCGGAAACATGGATCGACCGAGGCATTCGGGTCTTGTCCGAGTTAAAGAATTGTTTCTTGGGCGAAAAGTGTGGAGCGTCTCTGGAGTTTTGCCATGCCCCCGGGGGGGTCGAGAAATAGATAAGCGAAAAAGAAAAGATAGCGAGAAGATGTAATCTACTGAGACTTTTCGCTACTGTTTTGGTCTGATGCGGATGCTGTTTCCTTCTACTCTTATCTCATAGCTGGGTTCCGGTGTATCTGCGGGACCCTGTGTGACGGCTCCGGTCCTCAGGTCAAAGCGTGAATCGTGCCAGGGACACTCTATCTCATACTTGTCGAGGATGCCCTCGTCCAAGGGACCTTCCTCATGCGTGCACACGTTTCCGATAGCGTAGTAATTCCCGTCAACATTTGCGAGAACCACATCCTTGTCCGCCAGCCTAACCTTTCTCATTACCCCAGGAGGAATCTCATCCGTTGAAGCCACAGTGACGAATTCTGTTGTATTGACGGTTGTCATGTTGTCACACTCGGCAGAGACCCCCGCGCAAGAGTATTAGTGTTTCTACCCGAGGAACACCTTCCTAATATTCCCGGTTGGAATCAGGCTATCTCAAGGAAGCAAAGCATAGCCAGGTGAACCACGCAGCCATAGTGTGGAGCGGAATAGACATGGATAAGCAGTCTACGATAAGGAGCATTAGGTCATCCTACAAAATAGACCAGGTCGAGAACGGCTGGACAGTCTCGACAGGCGATGGTAACATGTTCGTATTCGCGGAGGCGAGAGAGCTCGCCGAGTGGTTCTGCCTGATTGTCGGGGTCCCCATGGCGGGCAAGAAGGAACAGGATGACCCTCTGGAGTCGGAGATACGGAAGCTCGTCAAATCCTACAACATGGTTTCGGAAGATGTCGAACACCGTTTCCTCACCAGCCACGTCCGAACATAGTACCTTCTCATCACCCGAACAGCTCGAGATTACGGCCCATTGAAGCCGTCTAGGGCCAACCGAGGCAATATCTCGGCAAGCGAAATTATCGGGTCTCGACATTCTCGATCTGCGACACGTTTTCAATTGTGTACGTGGCGCTTATCTAGAAACAGCGGGAACAATCCCGACTGAAAAAAGATGAAGTCTACCATTCTAGCGATCACATTCCTAGCTCTCTCGTCACTTCTATTCTTTCCAGTCATCAGAGCCAACGCAACCACTCTCAAAATGGTCGGGTCCCAATGGACTGTCTATGACCTATTCGTATCTTCCACTGGCTCGCAAGTTCAGGCTTCTCATGCTACCACCATACCAACAGGCGGAGTAGAATTCCCGTTCCCCGATTCAGGTAGCACACCCGCCGGCTACACACTCGAACTACTAGACTCCTTCAGAACCAGTCTGACAAGTAGCAATACCCTGACCGCAATGATAAAAGTGGTCCAGACCTCTGCAACTACTCCGGTATTCCAGGGTAACCCCAGTGGCGGATGCCCATCTTCTTCGCCGTCACTGTGCCCAGGAGCCGTGAGGCTATTCTTTGAGGCCAATCTTGCCCAGGCCGCATCTGTCTTCCCCAACTCTTGTGTAGGAAAAAGCGTCAACGAGTACAACTTTTGGTGGTCGAACACTCCCGTGGCGGCTACGGTACTCACTCCCGGAAGCTACTACCAGTTCACTGCTGGAGGTTCGGGCGGCACAGTTACACTGCAAGTCCAGCTAGATCCCGCAAACTGGTCTGACCTGTGTGGTACCAGGGGTAATCAAGCATACGCCGTAACCCAAGAATTTATTGCGGCAACAGCCAAGATCCAGTTCCTCGGATTGTCCTTCGGCAGCGGCTACTTCTTCGCGAATGGCGTTGGCGTGGACTACGCTACTGGAACAGCCAACTTCCAACTGATAAGCTACAGCACATCCTAGAAATCGTAACGGGACTCCAAACTCGGCCCTAGGACGCCGGGGACATACGTTCCCCTTTCTTTTTCCACTTTGCAAACCACGAGAGGAGAGTACTCTCATCATGATCTTATGGGACTCGCGGGACAACGCCGAAACGCACACATACTGAGAACAGAACGAGCAGACTCTGGGGATTGCTTTCCTATTTGAGTGCAGAGAGCAAGACTTTCGATTTCGTCCGACTGAACAGGCTTCTCGAGAAACCGCGTAAGACCGGGGTTATCGAGTTCCGGGGACCCTACTACACTCCCGTAACCTACGGGTATCTCAAAGATCTTCTAGAGGATTGGGGAGAGTATGTTGACGGTTTCAAGTTCGCCGGTGGGAGCATGAGACTCCTCACTCGCGACAAGACGAAGAAGATGATCGATCTCTGCCATCAGCACAATGTTTACGTCTCGACCGGAGGATTCGTCGAACGAGTCATCGTCCAAGGACCAGATGCTGTCGACAATTATCTAGAAGAATGCAAGACCCTTGAGTTTGACATAGTAGAGGTCTCCAGCGGCCTCGCATCGATCAAGCTAGAAGACAAAGTCGCAATTGTCAAACAGGTCCAGAGGCTCGGGATGAAGGCAAAGCCTGAAGTCTCGATGATGATAGGTGCAGGCGCAGGAACTCACATAGTCGGCTACAAGACTAGGATGCGGACATTCGCAGACGTTGCGAAGGAGACAACGGCGCATCTCAACGCCGGCGCGAATGTCCTCATGCTCGAATCGGAGGGAATCACAGAAGACCTTCCTCCGAGACGATGGCGTAAGGATGTTGTCAAGAAGCTCGTCGACAAGTTCGGCTATCACACTTGGATGTTCGAAGCTTCAGACCCGCCGGTATTCAAATGGTACCTGAAGACATTCGGAAAGGACGTGAACTTGTTCATCGACCACTCCCAGATCGTAGAATTCAACGCGTGGCGGCTTGGGCTCTGGGGAGACAGCGACATCTGGAAAGGGAAACGCCTCAGCTACCCAGCAAACAAGGGCTAACACCCTCTGTGCCTACCCCGCCCAGCTCAGATTCTGCATGCCCTCCACCAGTGAGCCGTCTATCTAACAAAAGCTAATACTCATCAGCACACTCTCTCAACCAGAGAGGACGACCATGGCTGACTTCGTCAGAGTAGCCTCGACTGCGGAGATCCCTGAAGGCGCTATGAAGAAGGTAATGCACGGGGGACAGCAGGTTCTCCTTGTGAATGTGAAGGGCAAGTTCTATGCGATCGGGAACGTCTGTACGCACGTGGGGGGTCCGCTGGACAAGGGCAGATTAGATGGTCATGAGGTCGAGTGTCCATTGCATGGGTCGCGTTTCGATGTGACGACCGGTCTGGTGAAGAGGGGCCCCGCTGCAAGACCTGAACCTGTCTATGAGGTCAAGGTCGAGGGTAGCGAGGTTAGGTTGAGACCGAAAACTTAGTTTCGGCTCATCTTTGAACCTCGACCATCGCTGGGCTGATGGACTCTGGCTCATGAAACGAGGCCCAGTCGAAGAGAAGCAGTTCGACATTCCGGTTGACAAAGCGGCTTACGTGGTCAGCCGATGACTTCGGCATTAAGCTTCTATCTGTGGAAATCCTTGTTTCGCTGTTCAAAATTGTTGACTTTTATGTTCTCGACGACGGGACAGTGATGAGAACAACATGAAATCTCTGATACTGGCCCTGCTTGCAGCCTCAATGCTTCTGACAGCCTCGCCTCTCGTAGCATCAGTAGCGGGTGCGGCATCCGATCACGCGCATCATGCAACCGGGCCGCCTTCCACACTAGGGTGTACGGCGGCCTTCGCGGACCATCCAGGCACCCTCCCAGACCAGGCATCGGCTAAAGCTACGGCTGCACTCGACGCCCGTTCAAGCCACTGTCCGCCAACAGCAGCTGCCTAAGCCCTCGTGGAGTGCGCGAAGGCAGCTCGACCCTCTCTTTCCTACGATAATCGTGTGCCGTTTCCGTAGCGCTTTCGCAAGGACAATCGCTCCTATTCTCGATAAGATCTGGACCTCTCCTCCAGATCCACAGGATAGATGTGCTCACTTACCTCTGTCTGGTGCCTCGGGCGTTTTGAATTGGGAATACTCTGGAGATGGTTCCCTCATGGTTTCCTATGATCATCCGCGGCGTCTTCAAAATCTGTTCATAGTCCTCAGCATTCTCATCAAGGTCCGACGCGACTCGGTGCCAGTGTTCCGGGACTGTGGCGTAGACTGGTTCGAAGACAGCCCACTGGTCTGCATGGGAGAAATATTTGCGTCCAATCGTCAAGAGTAGCATGTAAGCCTCTCCGATAGACTGCTCGTCTAGAGTCTTTACATGTTCTTTGTGGTAGAGCATCAGCCGCTCTCTGTGTCGTTTCATAGTCTTGGTCCGGGCCAGCCTCCATCTCGGAAACTCAGCCAGAACCTCCTGGTCAGGAATGTTGCATAGAGGGCAAGAGTTGCTCTTGTGGTCTTGCTCGATCGTTAGTGTTTGAGAGTTTTCCATTTGCGGGTTTCCGAGACTCTGGATGTGATCAGTCGATCAGCGACACCGTTCTATCTTGATTAATTATCGGTTGGGATTCGTAGTGGCTTATGACCGGCTTCTGGAGAAGATTGCTCTCAAGGGAGAATGGCGTGGAGATCTTGCTATGATTGGCTGTGCGGTATGTTCTGGCTTGATTCTGTTGATGTAGGAGAACAAGCGTTCCATGTTCTGGACAAAGTCCGTGGGGAGCTGGTTGAACTGAACGTTCGGGAAGTCGTTCATGATTTGCCTGGCCACCCGGAATCTTGAGAAGCTAAGTCCTCTCTTCCCCAGCTCTGCCTCCACGTATCTCCGGACCTGTACATCTTTTGCGAGGGCTTCGTTGCCTAGCCGGTTTTTGCCTAGCTCGGCGGAATAGGCATCGTTTACGAACCTGAGATACAGGCTTGAGGGCAGGAGGTCCTCCAGCTCCATCACGCGTCCAGGTTCCTCAGTAGCATCGTTCACGAAGAGTACGTTTGTTTCTCTTGCTAATGGGCTCTCAACCAGCTGTTTCTTGACGCTGATCCCGTCGACATCCGAGTCTAGTAGCACCGATACACCCATGTTCTGTCCGGTGAGCATCGTGGCAAATAGAGCGGACTTCTGGCCCCCGCCAGAGGGAGTGATTACAATGTCATCGGCTATGTATCCGTGGCCTGATTCCCTGAAATGCTGCGAGATTGTAGAGAGTATCCACATGTCGGTAATGTTTTCCACTAACAGGCTGTACTGTCCAGTGTACAAGCCGCGCGCGAGGGCATACCCCAAGGCGGCCTGGAGCGGGAACAGAGCTGTCTTATCCGTCGTCTTTGTAGGCTCGGAGACCTTTGTGCCTCGCGGCGTCTCTGCCAGAACGCTGATGGTGTCGATGGCGTCTAGGTTGATCATGAAGGGAGAGTGCGTCGAGTAGATGACCTGGTTCTTCTCGGACAGCTTAGCAAGAACTCTGAGGAGGTCCTGTTGCGCCGCAGCGTGGAGGTGTAGCCCAGGCTCGTCGAGGAGGAGCACGGTATCTTTTCCCTGGAGGGTTTCGGTCATGAATACGATGTAGAAGGACAGGAACCACTGGAATCCTTTGCTGCTCTGTTCTAGCTCGACTCTGGAACCGTCGGTGGCGTCTGCTACCCAGAGTCTCAGATAATCGCCATCTATCGCGAGGTCCAGGCGGGCCTTTCTCTGCTGCCAGATGTCGGCCAGGAGACCAGAAACGGATAGGGCTGCTCTGTCAACCATGAGTGCTCTGGTATCGAAGGCTTCCTGCATATCCTGTGACGATTTGCCATCGCGTGTTCCCAGCTTGACCAGCCTCTCTGGGTCCAGTTTTAGGAATGATAGCAGCATGCTCGCAGTGTTCTCTTCTGGGCTGAGTTCGCCTGCCCTAAACCGTTCGACGAAGGATGGGAGGTGGATTCTGCCGGAGAGGATCGCGTAGTTTTCGAAGTAGACGAAGACCGGAAGTTTTTCGACGATGTATTTGTTGATCCGGGTGTCGATGCTAGGCCAGTCGATCGTGTTCAGTATAAGCCGTACGATGTCTCGGATGGCCTTCTTCGATCCCTCATCGATGCTCTTCTCTAGAAGGACCTGGATTTCTTGGAGCTGTCTGATGAAGGCTTCTCTGGAGGGGGATGCATTGGAAAGGTCTGTCTCCTCTGCAATGCCTGTTCCCACTCTGCTCAGAGCATCGAGGAGCTTCCAGCGGACCCCTCCCTCTCGTCCTTGGGTCGTATCATCGAGCCTGTCTATTGCGCCTCGGAGCTGGATGAGGAGGGGAAAGACTCCTTTCAGGTTTGGGGGTGGAGTTTGTATGTCGGGCAGTAGTTCGACAGCGTACCGCCCGGCGTAGTCTCTTGTGACTGATGCACCGGACACTTCCTCAAGCCGCGGGTCGATCTGAGAGAGCACTTCCCTCTCCTCATGGTCTAGTGAGAATTTCAGTTCGACCACCGTAGCTTTGTCATCGTACTCGTGGAATCGCCTCCGCGGAAACTCCTTGAGTCCATTGAAGGGCTCAGGAGTGGCCGGGTTGAATTTGTGTAGAGCCTTCAGGATGCTTGTTTTTCCGCTCTCGTTCTTTCCCACTAGGGCTTTGATGTGTTCGACAGGTGCTTCGCCGGAGTCGTCTATGCACCTGTAGTTCTGGACCCTGAAGCTTCTCAGCTTCATGGAAGGTTGTACCTCATCGTTTCTCGTTTCATTCTTGACATACCCATGACTACTTGACGGGATGATCTGCGCCCGTCTCGACGGAATTTCTCTCCTTCCAGTGCGCATGTGTAAACGGCTGTCACGGTTTCTCCTCTTTCTTCAGATACTTGTATCCGCGGAATTGTGAAGGGATAACCTGTGTCTGGGCCTGCAGCTGGTTCTGGTATAGCTGTGTGTAGGCTCCTTGGCGTTGCAGCAGACCGCGGTGTGTACCGATCTCTGCGATCCCCCCTTCTTCGAGGACGACTATTCTGTCCGCATCCATCACCGTCGAGAGTCTGTGGCCGATGACGATTGTGGTTCGTTCTCCCGACATTCGTCCCATTGCTTCTTGAATTAGTGCTTCAGACTTGGAATCAACGTTCGACGTCGCCTCATCCATAATCAGGATCTTGGGATCCTTGATGAGTGCTCGGGCGATGGATACGCGCTGCCTCTCTCCTACTGAGAGAGTAACGCCCCGTTCGCCAATCTCCGTTTCATACCCCTTTGGGAGAGTGAGTATGAACTCGTGCGCGTTGGCCGCTTTTGCTGCCTGGATGATCTCTTCTTGGCCTGCCCCGGGCTTGCCGTAGGCTATATTGTCGCGTACGCTGCCGGAGAACAGGATCGGGTCCTGAATGACGAGTCCAATGTTCTTTCTCAAGTAGGACAGTTTCAGCGCGTTGATGGGATAGCCGTCGATCCGGATGGCTCCCGCGTCCGGCTCGTAGAAGCGCAACAGGAGGTGGACAATGGTAGATTTTCCGGCGCCGCTGGGACCGACTATTGCGATTGTCTCACCGGGGTTGATCGTCAAGCTGAAATTGTCCAAGACGGTCTGGTTCCGTTCGTACTTGAATGAGACTCCGTCGAATTCTATTCGTCCTAGTATCTCGGGCGGGGCGTATGCTCCCGGCACATCGAGCACTTCGGGCTTCGTCTCTAGGATTTCGAAGATTCTATCCCCCGCAGCCGTGGCTTTCTGGAATTTGAAATTTGACTTGCTCAGCGATATTAGAGGTGAGAACATCTTGTCGAGAAGTCCGAGAAAGGCGACGAGTGCTCCCAGTGTCAAGGCTCCATTCAGCACATCTGGAACAGCCACGACGATAAGGGTCAGGAGTGCTAAGGTAGTGACTGCGTCCACGGCGGATCCGTATACCGAGCTTAACTTGGCTAGACTAATGTTGGACTTCACAATTGCCAAGGATTTACCGCGAAAATCTCTGGCTTCTTCCTCTTCCATCGTGAAGCTCTTTACTATGCGGAGGTTGCTCATCACCTCGTAGGCTCTAGCAGAAAGATTACCTATAGCCTCCCTAATTCTCCTCGACCCCCTTTTGATCCTCCGTTTGAACAAGTTCACGACAATCACCATGCCAATTATGAATGGAACGACCATGAGGGCAATTCTCGGGCTAGCGTAGAAGAGAAGGACGGATGCTCCGGCCACCATGCCGAAATCTGCGCCCAGAGAGCTGAGGTCTGATGTCAGAACGCTCTCGATCTCGTTTGTATCGCTCATGACCCGGGATATGAGTTCACCAGAACGGCTGTGGTCTAGGAATTGTACTGGAAGATGCTGTATGTGCTGATAGACCTGTGTCCGTAGTCCGTGAACAGTCTTTGAGGCGAGAATTTCGGTAAGATACTGGTCGACAAAATCCAGTATCTGCTTTGCGAAGAAGGCCCCACCTAGCAGAGCTATGACTGTGGGTAAGAATGCCATGTTGCGAAGTGCGATAACATTCCCGAACAGGAGAAAACCAATGATCCAGGGCTGTGCCAAGTTCAGAGCGTCACTAGCTGCCATGGCAATTCCGATCGCTAGGACATAGGGCCAGTGGGGTCTGAGGTAGGAAAACAGCTTGCGCAGGGTACCCTTTGGCTTTGATAGAATCATCAACGAGATGATGCCGACCCCCATAACGCTGATGCTGAGAACCACCAGCGGGTCCAGCAGGACCGAGAGGAAACCATACCTGGCTACGAGCGAGCTCTTCAGAGCCGGGTTCGCCTGGCTCACGAATGTGACATAGTTCAACAGCGAGATGATTGCAACCCACTGCAGAATTATGATTGCCCTCGCGATACGCAACATCAAACGTTCTCTGGGCCTTTCCTCTCGCGCAACACCTCGGATCGCACTCTTCTTTTCCGGCTTCGTCGCGTCCTGTCTCAAGAAGATGCATCCTCCATCCACTCAACGAATTGACCTTGGCCTGGAAGGCTGTCCCCGCGAGCACGCTCGCTAGAGACGTAGTTGGTCACGGAGTCCGCTAAGTCTGACTCCCCCCTGCTCCTCATGCCGACGTAGACTGTAGCAACCAGCGCAGATATCAAGCCCAAGAAACCCAAGCTCGCAACAACCCCATCGTCCAAGGGCAAACCGAGGGTCCGGTAGCAGGTCAGGCAAATCTGGCCGGGACCCGGCTTAACCTGTATGATTATTGTCTGACTAGCCTCCATTTGAGGAGTACCACCGTCCATAGCAGTGAACGTGATAGAATAGTTCCCCGTCTCGACTGATGACGGCGTCCAAGCGAACTCTCCTGTGATCGAGTCGAAGTTTGCTCCCGTTGGAAGGTTATGTGCAACAATGGACACGGAGTCTCCTTCCGGATCGGACGCCCCCACAGTGAACGTCAAAGACTGGCCGACACTCACTGCTTGGAAGCCTAGCTGGTTGGAAAAGACTGGGGGCCTATTCTCCGCCACGCTTACGAACAGAGTTGTAACCATGCTGGCCCCGTTAGCGTCTTTGGTCGTCAGACTAACCATGAAGCTTCCAGGGGCTGCATATGTGTGGGCGGCCAGGCTACCGTTGTCATCTGGAGAACCATCGCCATAGTTCCAGCTAAACGTGAAGGGACCCGCGCCACCGCTCGTCGTCGCCGTGAAGGTCACAGACTGACCGGTCGATGGAGTAGCAGGGCTGGAAGTGAAGTTGACAGTAGGTGCCACGGTGACGCTGATAGATAGGGAGGCCGATGCTGATACATTCAGAGTATCGGTTGTAGTAAGACTGACAGTGAATGAACCTGTTGTGGCGTATGTGTGGATTGTGTTGCATTTGTTTGCTGACCAGCCGTCGCCAAAGCTCCAGTTGCAGGCCAGGCTACCAACTCCACCGGTGGATATTTGCGCGAAGCTTACAGGAACTCCTGCATCGGCCGGGTTAAGACTGGCTACGGCGGTGACGGCGAGTCTTGAATTGACCACTAGGGCTTGTGTAGATGTTGTCGTGTGATTTGCAGAATCAGTCGAGCTAATTGTCACAGCGTATGTTCCAGCAGCTGTGTAGGTGTGGGTCGCAAGGCTGTCCGAGACAGCTGGCCCTCCATCTCCAAAGTCCCAACTGAACGTGTAAGTCGGGGTACCGCCTATTGCGGTGGCAACGAAACTGGTCGACAGTCCGATCTCCGAGAGAGAGGGAGCGATAGAAGTGATGCTAACGGCGAGACTCTGCGTTACAGCCACGGAGTGAGTCACAGCTGCGGTCTCGCTCACTGCATCGGTTATAGTGACGGTCAC
>MNDT01000014.1 GCA_001915065.1 archaeon 13_2_20CM_2_53_6
GATTCTCTTAGAGCAAGGCAGCAGGCCTGATTGATTGGAGCGCTCAGCACCTCTCTTCAAAGAATTGCAGGTAAGCCGTAGCGTCCTAGACAATGGACTCAAAGTTCTGATCCGAGAGATCCCCAACGCGCCAGTCTCGGGATGTTGGGCAATATACAGGGTCGGATCTAGGAACGAGAAGCCTGGCGTGACGGGAATCTCGCACTGGGTCGAACATATGCTCTTCAAGGGGGGAGGGAAGCTCAACAAGGGGGACATCGGGCGGCTGGTAAGCAGTGTCGGGGGCGAATACAACGGGTTTACATCAAAAGACTTCACAGCCTACTTCGAAGTCCTGCCAGCGGACCAGATAGACAAGGGACTGCTCATCGAGTCGGAGCGGATGATGAACGCAGCGTTCGACCCGCGCGAGGTCGAGTCAGAGAGGACCGTAGTGGTCTCAGAGAGAGAAGGCAACGAGAACGACCCGGAGTTCTTGGCCTCCGAAGAGTTGTTTCTCTCAGCTTTCAGGTTTCACCCATATAGATGGTCTGAAGGCGGACTGAAACAGGACCTTCTCAGGATAACCCGGGAAGACCTCTTCGACCACTACCGTCGATACTATGTTCCAAGCAACGCAATGCTTGTCGTCGTCGGGCCATTCTCCCCGAAGAAGATACTTCCAAAAATTCAGGAGTATTTCGGGCCTCTGACCAAGAGCGAGACTCCTCCCGACCCGCGTGTCGCGGAACCTACTCAATCAGGCGAGAGACGAGTCGAGCTTCGGACCCCAGGGGAGGCTGACTTCATCAAAGTCGCGTATCATACGCCTCCCTTTGGGAGCGATGACATTTACGGATTGATGATGCTGGACGCGATTCTGAGCGGGGTTCGTCTCTTCGCCTTCGGCCCCGGCCAGACGTCAGGAAGAAGTGCCAGACTTCACAAGGCGCTCGTTGAGAAAAGGATAGCTAGCGAGGCCAGCTCCGAATTCTGGCCGACGATCGACCCCTCGGTCTTCGCTCTGGACATTACCGTCTGGGACGGGGTCTCGATCGACAAGGCGGAGAAGCTCCTGATGGAGGAGGTCGCCAAGGTTCGACGGACCCCTCCAAGCAGACATGAGCTGGAACGGGCCATATCCCAGATCAAGGCCCAGTACGCTTACACCTTGGACGGGGTCGCACGCCAAGGCTTTGTCATAGGAATCTTCGAGATGATCGCCTCGTTTGAAACAATGGCTAGGCTCGTAGAGAAGCTGGAGAAAATATCGCCCGACCGAGTATCGGAAATCGCTGCCAAATACTTGACAGAGCAGAACAGGACTGTTTGCAGATGCGTCGGTTTAAGGAACAACCATGCCTCTTGACATGGACCTCGCCAGACTAGTGGAAGAGGAACAGCCCAGTCCGGGAACCAGATGCCTACTCTACAAGGCCACTAACAACCCGACAGTAGCGATTCATGGCAGCATCCTCGCGGGAACCTCGTCTGAACCATCTGGAAAATCTGGAATCGCCGAACTTACCACGCGGCTCTTCATCCGAGGAACGAGGAGACGAAGAGCAGGCAAGATTGCTGACTTGCTTGAGTCGGTAGGAGCAACAGCCTCATTCCGCAACTCCCAAGACAGCATTGTCTTTCAAGCAAGGATGACAAGCCAGTGGACCAAACGGGTCCTAGAAATTGTTGCGGATTGTCTGTCTCGGCCCGCTCTTGCTCCAAAGGACGTGGATAGGGAGAGAGAAGGACTACTCACTGACATCAGGCTCAGGGACGACGACACGACTCGTCGAGGAATGAGAGAACTCTCAGCCTTAATGTATCCTCGAGGCCATCCTTACAGGAGGGACAGATTCGGTACCGCAGAGACTGTCAAGGGCCTCGACCGGCGTGATGTGAAAGAGTATTTCGATGGCGTAGTCGCCAGATCCCCCGTAATAGTCGCATTTGCAGGACAGATCAAGAAGGATGAGGCAACCCGCTGGACTCGTCAGACATTCGGGGAGAGAGAATCGAACAAGAAATTCGGTTCGAAGGGATCCGCCGATCCACCGTCGACAGCGAGCAGGAGAGAGATTCTCATGGCTCACAAGACACAATCAGACATTCTCATCGGAGGAATGGCAACCTCCAGGACAGATCCTGACTATGAAGCGCTGAATCTGCTCAACGCCATCCTCGGCGAGCTAGGCTTCATGGGCAGACTAGGACAGAGAGTCCGGGACAAGGAGGGACTGGCCTATTCTTGCTCATCCTTCCTCAGCGCTGGGCTCGCAGGGGGCGGCTGGACGGCGCTTGCTGGGGTGAATCCGCGGAACGTGGTAAAGGCGTATGAATTGATGAAAGAGGAGATTGGTCGAGCCCGAACAGATCCTGTGGAGGAACAGGAACTCGCGGATGCAAAACAGAACCAGCTGGGATCGGCTCTAATGGAACTGGAGTCGACGGAGGGAGTAGCAAGGACCAGCCATAATCTGACCCATTTTGGTCTAGGTCTAAACTACTTTGCAAAGAGGCGGCAGATTTTCGGCAAGATAACTAGAGAGGACCTTCAGAAAATGGCCGGCAAATACCTAGACGATTCACGATTGTCCAGTGTAATAGTAGGTCCCCGGGCGAAGAACTGAGTTCCAAGTCTTAAATCGCGAAACAGACCGGCGAAAAGACATGGACGATACCGCCAACGAAGTCACAATAAACGATTTCAAGCGACTCGAGGTTAGGGTGGGGACAGTTGTAGAAGTGTCGCGGGTTCCCCGAACCAATAAGCTCTACAAGGTGATCGTTGATATGGGAACCCATGGAAAGAAACAGACGGTTACAAGCCTCGTCGACTATTACAAGGCCGAGGAACTACTCCACAAACGAATAATCTTCCTGGCAAACTTGAAGGAGACAACATTTGCCGGGGAAAAATCAGAGGGAATGCTTCTCGCGGCTTCCGAGGGGAACGAGCTAGCTTTGTTGACGATAGACCGGGGTGTCCCGGATGGGTCTCGCATAAGCTAGAGACCCGGCACTGCTATGACAGGGTCCTGGCTGGAAAAGAGAAGAAGAGACCAGTACTACCGGCTGGCCAGGATTAGAGGTTACCGGAGCAGATCAGCCTACAAACTCCAGCAAGCAATCAGGACCTACCAGCTGATAAAGCCCAGCCAGAAGGTTGTTGATCTAGGAGCCCAACCAGGAGGGTGGCTACAGGTGGCGAGAGAAGTGGTTGGACCAGCGGGCCTCGTACTCGGCATCGACATAAAGCAGATCGCGCCTCTTCCCGCCGGCAACATCAAACTGTTGAAGATGGACGTTTACGCGGAAGACATTGCTGACCGCATAGTAGCAGAGCTTGACGGACCGGCTAATGCTGTACTTTCAGACCTCGCCCCATCGATCATAGGAGCATGGGACGTCGACCACGCACGCCAAGTCGACCTCGCAAGAAGGGCAATGGAGATAGCCGAAAAGGTGCTTGACCACGATGGCAACGCGCTCATCAAACTCTTTCACGGTCCAGAACTAAAGAGAGTCCAAGACGATGCGGCTCTGCTATTTGAGAGGAGTCGTCTCCTAAAACCGAAAGCGAGCAGGCCCGAGAGTTCCGAGATCTACTTCCTAGGCCTACGCTTCAAGGCAAAATGGTACCAACCCGCGGCGAAAGTGGCGGATTGAAAGTTATCCTCCTGACCGGTCTGCCTGGAGTTGGCAAGACTACGATCATCAACCGTCTGTGCACACATTATTCCCCCTTGGGAAGGGGTGTTCAGGGAATCACTACTAGAGAGTTCAGGGAGAAGGGCCAGAGGGTGGGCTTCAAGATTACTGACCTCGCTACGGGGGAGGAAGGATGGCTGGCTCGAAAAGACTCCGCGGCAGGTCCCAGAGTCGGCTCGTATCACGTAGTATCTGAAGACTTGGAGAGGATTGGTGTTGGTGCGCTCGAACGCGCGTCGAAGGGACCTACCGACATCGTTGTCGTGGACGAAATAGGACCCATGGAGATGACCAGCATGTCGTTTAGGAACACCGTGTCGAAGGTCTTGAACGGAGACCATGCTACTGTTGCAACGGTAAAGTTTGGGTCTCACTACCCTGAAGTCGACAGGATAAGGGAGGGGAGCATGCTCCAGGAAATCACTAAAGATAATCGGGAGGAGATCTATCGAATGCTCATAGAGCAGATTGACGATTGGATAGGACTCTAGTAGCTGACGACTCTTGAGAGTATGTGGTGTGGACGATGCTGGAAGGGGCCCAGTCATAGGTCCACTCGTCATAGCGGGCATAACCATAGACGAGAAGAAGATTGACGAGTTGAGGAGCCTGGGAGTGAAGGATTCGAAAATGCTTATCGCCCTTCTGGAGGCGAAGGTGATGGCGCAGGTCATC
Organism: archaeon 13_2_20CM_2_53_6; assembly: GCA_001915065.1. Taxonomy (GTDB): domain Archaea; phylum Thermoproteota; class Bathyarchaeia; order 40CM-2-53-6; family 40CM-2-53-6; genus 40CM-2-53-6. The sequence goes on from MNDT01000014.1 coordinate 4,366, forward strand.
GAGAAATTGAAGCCTGATGTTGCCTATGTCGACTCTTCTGATACTCGTACGGACCGTTTCAAGAACAATATCCTCGACCGTCTAACCTTCACTCCAAGAATCGTCTCAGAGCACAAGGCCGACATCAACTATGCAGTGGTCTCCGCGGCCAGCATCATGGCCAAGGTTCGCCGGGACACCAGAATTGACGAGTTGAAACGTCAGTATGGAGAGATTGGCTCGGGTTACGCTCATGATCCAGCCACGGCCAGGTTTCTCCGCGACTATTATTCCAAGCACGGCGACTTTCCGCCCATCGTCAGGCGTTCCTGGAAAACCTTGAGGAACATAGTAGCGGACCTTGCTCAAACGAGCCTGGTTTAGTGACTAAGTCCTAGACTGTGACGGCTCAGGCAAATGCCTTCTCGTTCATCGATAGTCCGAGTAACTTTGACCAATCATCGCCGTCTGACATGGGATCAGTCATGTCTGGTATAAGGGCGTTTATTGAGCTCAAAGGCTGAACTCCTACTCCGTCATCGTTTTCTCTTGGCCGATCCCCGAACCCGGTCACGCCCGCGAATGCCTGTCAGAGTGGCGTCCAGCCTCCTAGGAACTGTTGATCTAGTTACGGGTACACAATCTATATTGGCTTATTTCTAGAAATAAAGCATCAGTAATCCCGAGGGCTGATGCGGATGCTCAAGCCCGAATTCATCCCACGAATACTGCTGAGCCTTATCCTGTTCAGCTTGGGCTCTTTATTCCTGCTATTCGCCGCTCCTAGTTGCATCTGTCCCCTATTACTCGTTGGACAGCCGTTGCCGCCTCCTCCCGTTTATCCGATTTGGGAGCTCATGCTTGTGGTGTTGCTCATAGGTGCCGGCATCCTCGTTATAGTCCTTCCAAGCGACAAACCGATCAGGCGAACCGAAAGCTCCACGTCACCAGATCCCTCATCAGATTCGAATCCTCAGATTTCGGCCGGGGAGAAGGATCTTGCTGGATGAACCCGGAGTATACTTGCCGAAGAAACTAGTCGCCTAGAAAAACGGGTTTCTTGTAGACCCCTGACGTTGCGTATCTCCGTCCCATCTCCACGTATGCCCTGTACGACTCCTTGATCAATCGAACATCCTTGTCCGCGGCCCTTCGGATGATTTTAGCGGGTGCGCCAACCGCTACTGACCGGGGTGGAATCCTCGCCCCACCTAGTACGGTGGAGCCGACTCCGAGAATGGAATGTTTGCCTATACGGGCGCCATCGAAGATTATCGCGCCTACTCCGATGAGACACTCGTCCCCTACTCGACAAGCATGCACTACCGCACTGTGTGCGACTGTAACGCCATCCCCGATGATTGTGGGATTCTCCGCTGAGCAGTGGACTACGACGTTGTCTTGGATGCTGCAGTCGCAGCCTATTCTGATGTAGCCGTAGTCGCCTCTTATGACTGCTCCGGGCCATATGCTTGTCCGCGGTCCGATAACCACGTCTCCGATGATGGTGGAGTTGGGGGCGAGGACTGCTGTGGGGTGAATTCTCGGCTTTTTGGAGCCTAGCATGTAGGCGGGCATTCGTCTGCCGGCTTCAACTAGTCTTGTCTTTTTCTTTTTGTTTTTCTTTTTCCCTTTCCCTTTCCCTTTCCCTTTCTTTCTCTTTCTCTATCTCTTTGCTTGGGAGAGGTGGGAGCCTTGGCTTCTCTGGACCCTCGTAGAATATTAGACTCTTCGATTCCAAGATCTCTTGGAGCTTGTTCACCGCGATGTGGACCTGAATCTCTTTCTTTGCTCCGGTGCAGACGAGCTTCCCGCTGGCGAAGAGGAGTATGACGACCTTGGGCTCATCCATCCTGTAGATGAGTCCTGGAAATTGTTCAGGCTCGTACATCGTCTTCTTCAAACCGTACGTGGCCTTCTCTAGGTCGATGTAGCCGCCGAGACCTGCGGAGGCGACGATGTTCTGGATCATGATCTCTGGCTTCCCAAGGATGACGATACCATCTCTCTTCAGCTCGTCGATAACTTTCAGAACGGCCTTCCGCGCCTGACGCTCAGATTTCGCGCCGGTGCAGACCATCTTGCCAGAGCTGAAGATCAGCGTGGCGGTCTTTGGCTTCTTTAGACGATAGACCAGCCCTGGGAACTGTTCGGGACGATACTCGACTCCGGGAAAGACACGGACTATTGCGTTGAGGTCGATCTGCTGCTTGAGGGTCGCTGAGGCGACTACGTTCTCAATGTTGATGAAGGCCTTACCTTTGTCCGACACGTGAAGATCCTTCCTCTGGAGGAGGAGAGTTGCTGGAAACCTGGTGGATTATTTCTGAAAACCGGGTTTTCGTTGAGTTCACCGTGGGTTTCGGGATAGCTCTTTATAAAGAGTATTTAAGCTAGCCCGGTCACGTTTGACGATTGGAAGTCTTATCTCCGTTTCTCAGCCGTGAGCGGTCGACTTGGACTGGTTCGTTTCGGGCGTAGGGGTATCAGAGGCTCCAGCATTTTTCGATGAGGAAGGCTTCTTGCCCGGCTCAATGACCTCGAAGGCGAACAGCGCGACGATTAGCGCGGCGATTACGAGTATGCCTTGAGGATTAAGTTGGCCTGTACTCGAGTTGTACATGAAATCTCGAATCTGCAGGATCGCAGACCCCAAGTATGGGATCGGAATCGTGTACTGGTAGACGCCTTCGACCCAGCTTGCTGGAATATAACCGTAACCAGTCCAGTTGTCTGGACCTGAGTTCGCGTCTCCTTTTGTCCTGAAGCTAATCTGGTTGTAGGCACTGCTAGACGCGGGGACTATCCCAACCACTCTGTGCACTATGAGATAACCGGGATCTGCTGGATTCTTCATGAAGACGATTATGGTGCCGTTAGCGATCGTCATAGTGTCCATACCTCTCATAACGATGAGCGCGCCGACTGGTAGTGTGCATTGAGTTGAGTGGAGTTCCGGATGGTCGCTCTGGCACATGCTAGATGATGAGACGACCAGAATCGGGTATTGCGTGTTAAGCGCTACTCTGATGCCCCCCCAGACCGCAATTGCGCCCAGAATTACGAGTCCGACTAGAAATAGGCCTCTGGCAGTTTGATTCTTTCTCAAGAAGGCGCGAAACTTGCGGAAATATACGCTCAACGTGTTGTCTCTGATCTAGATGTGTTTCGCCTGGAATAGACCTATCTCAGCCTCATGTTGTCGCCAGAGCCGAATCGGAAATTCTAGTCTCAGATTCTCAGCCGTGAGCTAGGGGATTCTGGGATGGTTCGTTTCAGAGGAGGGGTATCCGTTGCGCCAGGCACTTTAGATGATGGAGATTTCTTTCCAGGCTCTACAACCTCGAAGGCGAAAAGCGCGACGATTAGCGCGGCGATTACGAGTATGCCTTGAGGATTAAGCTGGCCTGTACTCGAGTTGTACATGAAGTCTCGAATAGCCAGTATTGCCGATCCCAAATACGGGATTGGAATCGTGAACTGGTATACTCCTATGATATTCGAGGCGCCGATCTGGTCCTGGTCAGCACAAGTGTTGGCATCACCCTTTGTGTCGTAATAGATCTGTCCCGAGATAAGCATGGACCGGTAGACCCTGTGCACAATGAGGAAGCTAGGGTCTCCTGGTCTGTAGAAGACTATTATCGACCCTTGTGGGTTCAATGAGACACCGGGACATTCTCCCCCAGCCGAATAGGACGGTGGGGGAACCTGAATGTTGCTCGTGCTTTCGCCCTTTATGACGATCAGGTCTCCGACAGCGAGCGTGCACTCGTTTGTACTAGGGTCGGCCACCCTTTGGCACATGCTTGCGGAAGATACTACCAGAATTGGATATTCGGTGTTGAGCGCTAGTCGGATGCCGCCCCAGACAGCGATCGCACCTAGGATTACAATTCCTACTAGAAACAGTCCTCTGGCGGTTTCATTCTTTCTCAGGAACGCGCGGAACTTGCGAGAGTAAACGCTCAACGTGTCCTCTTCGGCCTAGATATGTTTCGCCTGAAATGGTCCTATCTCGGCCTCGTACTGGATCCGCTTCAAAAACTCTTCCGCCGCTCTCGCGCCGGCTGTTAAGAATTCGTCGCCGCGAGACGTAATCTGGTATACTTTGCGTCCTCGGCCGCCCTCGGCCTCCCAGACCGCTTGGAGGTATCCCCTTTCTTCCATGGAGTGGAGTAGCGGGTAGAGGGTTCCGGCGCTAAGATAGACTTTGAACCGGTCCCGGATTTCCAAGTTGATCTCGTATCCCCAGCGGGGCTTTGCCTTCAGGAGACGGAGGATTATTAGGTCGAGGTGGTTCTTGACCAAGCGCTCCCGCCACGCCTTGTCCAAGTCCTTGTTCAGAGGCAAGCGCCCGCTGTCCTGAGATGGTGAAAGATTAATGGTCACTAAAGGCTTTCTAGCGAGGAAAATTCTGGTCCCGAATCATTCCTATGTTTTTATCGATCGGACCCATGTCTTGTTATGCTGATTGTCGTCAAACGTCTTCGACCTTCTGCCGCGACCCCTAGCGGAGGCTGTCAAGGAACGAGGATTCCTGAGACCGACGGAGGCGCAGGAGAAGGCGATTCCGCCCATTCTGGAGGGGAAGAATGTGCTCCTGATCTCGCCAACGGCGAGCGGCAAGACAGAGTCCGCGATACTCCCCATCTTCACAAGATTCCTCAGCGAGCCTGACCGGGGTCCCGGGATCAAGATCATCTACATCACCCCACTCCGAGCCCTCAACCGGGACCTTCTCGACCGTCTGCGATGGTGGGGCCAGAAGATAGACCTCCGCGTAGCGGTGAGGCATGGAGATACTGAGATCAAGGAGAGGACGAGCCAGTCGAAGAGCCCGCCTGACCTGCTCATCACAACTCCTGAGACGCTCCAGGCAATACTGCCGGGCCGCATCCTGCGGAGGCATCTCCGGGACATACGGTTCTTGATCATAGACGAGGTCCACGAGCTGGCCGAAGACAAGCGGGGAAGCCAGCTTGCCATTGCACTGGAGCGGTTGCGCTGGGTTGCCCAGAGAGAATTTCAGATCGTGGGGCTTTCCGCAACAATTGGTTCGCCTGAGATTGTTGGAAAGTTTCTCGTGGGCGAAGGGAGACCAGTGGAGGTGGTTCACGTCCCAGTCGCGCGAAAGATGCGGCTTGAGATTCGTTCACCGGAGCCGACTGGTGAGGATCATAGACTGGCAGGAAAATTGTTCACCCATCCCGAAGTGGCTGCGAGACTGCGGGTGATGAAGGAGATGATAATCAATCACAAGTCTGTCTTGCTCTTCACCAACACGCGTGCCATTGCGGAAGTTCTTGCGAGCCGGTTCAAGGTCTGGGACATCGACTTCCCGGTCTCCATCCATCACGGAAGCCTCGCAAAGCCGGCGAGAATCACAGCCGAGAGGGGGTTGAAGGAGGGTGAGATCAAGGGCCTGGTCGCGACGTCAAGTCTCGAGCTCGGGATCGACGTGGGCCGGATCGACTACGTCATACAGTACATGAGCCCTCACCAGGTGACTCGTCTCATTCAGCGAGTAGGCCGATCAGGGCATAGCGTCGGGAAGATGGCGGACGGAATAATCATAACGATGGACTCGGACGACACGCTAGAAGCGCTCGTCATCGCTCGGAAGGCGATGAGCGAGGACCTTGAAGACGTGGCTGTCCCTGAGAAGCCGTTGGACGCTCTCTGCCACCAGATCGCGGGACTCTTGATCCAGAACCGGAAATGGTACTACACGGAACTCTTGGATATCCTCCGGAAAGCCTACCCCTACCGAAACCTCACCGAAGAGGACGTTGCTGCGGTCACCAACTATATGCACTCGCGGTTTCCAAGGCTCGGCTGGGTCTCCGCACAGGACAAGGTGGTGATGCGACCCTCAAGGGTCAAGGACCTCTACAGATACTACTTCAACAAACTGTCAATGATCCCCGACGAGAAACAGTACCTGGTTGTCGAGCAGGAATCCGAGACGGCCGTAGGGGTTCTCGATGAGGCGTTCGTGGCAGAGTACGGCCAGCCGGGGACCAAGTTCATCGTCCGCGGTACCCCGTGGATGATGGAGAGCATCAGAGGAGACAAGATATTCGTCAGAGGAATATCAGATCCGACCGGCGCTATTCCGAGCTGGATCGGCGAAGAGATACCAGTGCCGTATGAGATTGCCGCTGAGGTTGGCGAGGTCCGGCGGGTCACCGAGGAGGAGTATCGGAAGCGGAAGAGCCTCGGAGAGATTAGCCGGATGCTCGCTAAGAAGTATTCGGCTGATGAGACGACAATCCGTCGCGCGCTAACCGAGACTTATGATCAGTGTGAGGAAAGACTGCCGGTTCCCAGCGACAGACTATTGACGATCGAGGAGTGGGACGACTTTATCATAATCAACTCTCACCTCGGGACGCTCGTCAACAGAACCCTCGCACGACTCGTCGGCCACGTACTGTCGGACGAGGCAGGTGTGAGCATCGGGATACAACAGGACCCGTACAGGATCGTCCTCCAGACTATGGGTACTGTCGATGCTGATGATGTGCAGAAGGTCTTGCAACGCCTTGCAGATACGAATGTGAAGGAGCTGGCGGTGGCCGCGTCGAAACGGACCGGCCTGTTCAAGAGACGACTCGTCCACGTCGCTAGGAGGTTCGGAGCGATTTCCAAGTGGACCGACTTCAGCAGCATCACACTGCGACAGCTCGCAAAGAGCTTCGAGGGTACGGTCATCATGGACGAGGCAGTCAGAGAGACCCAGGAGAAGGACATGGACATTCCTCACACAGAGAAGGTGTTGAAGGCGATAGCTTCCAAGGATATCGCGGTCAAGACTGTGAAGGCCGGTGGGGAAGCAACGCCGATCGCTAGGATAGGACTGGAGCGGATCAGCCGGAAGGCGGACATTATTCCCACGGAGAAACTGAACCTGATTCTCGTTGGTTCGGCCAAGGCCCGGATCTTGAACGAGGTCAAGACGCTGGTCTGTACAAGCTGCTGGAAGTATGTCGAGATGCGGAGGGTGAAAGACATACCGGCAGCAGTGAAATGCCCCGAATGTGGCTCAAGCCTCGTCGCAGCCCTCGGGGTTGCGGATGAGGATGTGAGGAAAGTCATTACGAAGAATGGAGCTAGACTATCCGAACGAGAGAAAGATCTAGTCTCAAAAGCGGAGGACACTGCCAAGCTTGTCGATCGCTATGGCAGGCTGGCCGTCTATGCTCTCGCTGGTCGCAGAATCATGCCTGAGGTCGCCGGTGACATTCTCCGGAAGTACAAGAGGCCGACGAGCGGTTTCTTCGAGGCGGTAATGGAAGCCGAGCGGGAGGCTCTAAAAGAACGCTTCTGGTAGAAACTGAGGAATATCCGACATACGCGGGTCCACAGGGTACAAGTCTTATCTGAGACTCTTCCCATCCGCGGAATGTCAAATTGAAGCGAGACCTCTCCATCGAGACGAAGGGTCTTCGCAGACTCTTCAAAGGCATACCCGGCAAAGGCGACGTGATAGCCCTCGATCAGGTCGATCTAGAGGTCTATGACGATGAGATATTCGGGCTATTGGGGCCGAACGGCGCAGGTAAGACGACCCTCATCAAGATTCTGTGCACTCTTCTCCTGCCCACCCAGGGAGAGGCGCTCATCAAGGGACTGGATGTTGTCAAACAGGCTCCCCAGATCCGCCGATTGATCAACCTCGTATCCGGCGGTGAAACACCTGGATACGGAATCCTCAGCGTAAAGGAGAACCTTTGGTTCTTCTCCCAGCTCTACGGGCTTTCGAGGGACTTTGCGAAGGATAGAATTGCGAAGCTCGTCGACCAGCTGGAGCTTCAGGATTATCTCAACACTCGCATGAGCAAACTCTCTACAGGGTATAAGCAGAGGTTGAATCTGGCCCGGGGGTTCGTCAACGACCCGGCAGTACTCTTCCTCGACGAGCCCACTCTGGGCCTAGACGTTCTTTCCGCTCGACGCCTGAGGACACTGGTCCAAGACTGGATCAAGAGCGGCGGGAAGACGGTGCTTCTGACGACCCACTACATGGCTGAAGCTGATCAGCTTTGCGACCGGGTTGGGATCATAAATCGTGGAAAACGCTCAAGCTCGTGCTTGAGGACGAGTCTGCCATGTCGGACCTTCTGAGCAGGATCCGCGAGAACGGCTGTAAAGTCCTCAACATGGGAAAATCCGAACCGACCCTGGAGGACGTGTACATCAGTCTCGTCGGGACTGGTTTCGAATAATGTTACCTGAGCTGTCCATTAGAGACGACCTTCTGAACAATCTCCGAGCCGCCTACGCACGGATGTGGGTCCGCCTCAGAGGAGCCAACCGCGACCCAACAGCGCTCGTTGCAGAGATTGGACTTCCGATTCTCACAATCGGCGCATACGTCATACTCTACAGGGCCATCGGTTTCCCAGCAACTGCTGGTGCTGCCGTAATTATTGGAGGAGCAATGATAGCCTTCTGGACGAATGTCCTCTGGAACATGTCGTCCCAATGGTTCTGGGAGAGAGAACAGGGCAACCTAGAGATGTACCTCGTCGCGCCCGTCTCCAGGATGTCAATCCTTCTAGGAATGGCTATGGGTGGCGGGTTGAACACTGCGCTCCGAGCGCTGGGAATCGTACTCTTGGGAATATTCATCTTCCAAGTGCCATTCCAGCTCAAAGAGCCACTGTTAGTAGGGGTGGTATTCGTCTTGACGCTCGTTGCACTTTACGCCTTGGGCATGTTATTCGCGTCTCTTTTCATGCTATATGGACGAGAAGCATGGAACACTGCCAACCTGCTGCAAGAGCCAGTCTACTTCCTTTCAGGCGCTTACTTCCCAGGGTTCTACGGTCCAATCGTGCCACTTGCGATTCAGGCCGCAGGATCCCTCATCCCTATGACGATTGGGCTGGATGCAATTCGCAGACTCGCAATAGGTGGAGGAGACATATCGAGTGTATGGCTCCATATCATAGCGCTCGTAGCGTGCACTCTGATACTGTTTCCAATAGCACGACGAACGCTCAACTACATGGAATCCCTCGGAAAGAAAGAGGGAAGGCTGACCCTCCGATGGCAATAGCAGACTTCGTAAAGTCCGCACGAGAATCGTTCTGGGTCGGCTGGAAGATAGAGAGCAACTGGACCGATCCGGTGCTCTTCGCAACGTACCAAATAATCAGGCCGTTGGCCTCTCTAATGATTGTTGGATTCATCGTCATACTCGGTGCTGCAACAAGCCAGTATCTAGCATGGGTGATCGTGGGGAGCGCGTTTTACGCATATGTTCTACAAGTCATGCTGGGAATGGCGATACTGGTTTTCGTCGACAGGAATAGGTATGAGGTCTTGAAGAACATCTACATCTCTCCAGGCACTCTGCATCCGTACGTTATCGGACGAGGTCTTGTCTCTGTGTTGAACGGGACGATATCGGTTGTACTGACGCTCTTGTTTAGTGTAGCGATATTCAACGGCCTACTACACATGAATATTCCTTTGGACCTTCTGGGCGTGAATCTTCTCATGCTACTACCGGCTGTGGTCCTCGGAATAATCAGCCTGCTCGCAATCGGCTACATGCTCTGCGCCGTCAACATCGTCTCGAACCGGATGGAGTTCATCTTGGGCGACTCGGTATCTGGAGTCTTCTTCCTCCTCGGAGGAGTCATATTCCCCATTAGCTTTCTACCTGAACAGATTCAACGCATCTCGAATGCTCTTCCGGTAACGTATTTCCTTAACACGGTCAGAGAAAGCTTCGGTCTCCTGCCTCCGGGCAACCTGCCTCCAGGCAACTACATGTCCGACCTTGGCATCCTCGGCTTGACGACACTCGCCGCGCTGATCTTAGGAGTCTCCGTCTTCAGGCTGGCAGAGCGGAGAGCGAAGAGGCTTGGACTCTTCGACAGAAAATCAGAATACTAACATTGGAATCGCAGCATCTTCAGCACAGCCTCGAAAGCATCGTTGGTCCTGCCTGACTTGTAGAGTCGGAGATATTCCACAAGCTCGTTCTGCTCGACTGGACCGAGCACTCTCAAGACCCGTCTCGCAAATCTGCCCGAGAGGAAAAGGTATTGCGCGATAGAGGTGAAGTTGTTCACCCGGCGCATCAGACTCGCACTCTCAAAATCCAGGATCCATGGTCGACCGTCGTCAGAGACGAGAACATTCTTGTGTGCTCTACTCAGCTCCCCGTGGTCGAGCCCGAAAGCGTCCAGTCTGACACACTGTTGGAAGAGTGTTTTGAAGGTGGACCTGACACGGGCCCTCTTTCCCCTGCCTTCTAGACTCGAAAGCCATGTGGGGAGTCGCCGTCCGTCTACAAACTGCATCTTCAGAATATCTTGTGATGAGCCCAGGCATTCGGGGCCGATGCCAGCATTGTTTGCGATCCTCATCATCTCGGCTTCGTGGCCCATGCTCTTCCTTCTGGAATCTACCCTTCGGATCTTGACTGCGACCCGGTCTCCACCTGAGTAGCCGGTGAAGACCAGCCCCACGACTCCTTTGCCGAGGATCGATAGCCTTCCGATCCTCAAAGCCCCCTGAAACTCTAGGCTCGAGATCCCGAGATCTGTCAGCTGTCTGATTCGGGATTCGATGGAGTTGTCTTCGGGATCGGGATAGGCGACAAGCGATCTGTACGGGTCATGAGAGAGATTCTCGACCGGAACTATTACGGGGTCTGCTTTAGCCACGAGGGTTTCGCCTCCAAGAATTCCCAGAGAGACTTGTCAAAGCCCGCTCTTCCAAGCAAGGATAAGACGGATCGGCCCTGAAGAACCCTCATTGTTCTAGTCAAGGATTCCCCGATCTGTTTTGGTATCGTGAGACCGTATGCTTCTTCTCGTAACGATGCTTTGACAAGATCCGCGATAGTAGAGATTCGGCGCTTCTTCTCAACCATCCACCTGTCGCCTTCAATCCAGGGACCCCTAGCAGTGTCACGCGCTCCGAGGTGTCGTTGGAGGAATGACTGGCTGTCCTCCTTCTTCGACACCGGAGGTCCCTTCTGCATCTTCACACTGGAAATGACTGCTCGGTCCGCCTCAAGCAGAATAGCACTCTCTATCTTCTCGTCGCTCCAGATCGTTGAGCGGTAGATGTGAAAGTCTTCGCGATCCATCAATTCAACCATGCTCTTCTCCAGCTTCATCAACTGGCCCCAGAGCACATCGGGCACCAGCGCTCGGTGCTTGAAGACAATCGCGGAAAGCTCTCGACCACTAACCCGAATCCTCTCCGCGAATTGATGGTTTGTCTTTCTCGTAAATTGGGGAGGAAAGAAGTAGCGTATTTCCGGTCCTCTGAGGAACTCACGCCCAGCGGCGACGAAGCTCCAGAGCCTTTCGGGCCTCACTGCCGCCGCCAAGTTTCTGTCTGGATCTACAGGGTCGATGACTACTAGATCCACGCCCGGCTCCCTCTTCTTCATGTCGAGTACAGCCGGGGGCTTCCCGATCTCTAGAAGAGTGCCCCGAGTCCACGACGAAGCCTGTCTGATCGATTCCATGAATGAACCGCAGTAGAGGGCGAGCGTGTCGATCAGCATGCCGCTGAATCCTCCGACCTTTATCTCCGCACCATAGACGCCGATCCCCCTTGCGAACTTCTTGAGCAGGCGAGCCTCGAGACGCAGCTCAGGCGTGAGATTTGTGTTCATGAATTCCGTGTGATAGGGAGTTCTGTCGGTCGCACTCTTCCATTCGCCCTTCTCTACGTCATAGCAGGGAACAACGTTCACGCGGGTTCCATCGACGTGAAACTCGAGAAAAGGATGCTCTGCATAGCGCTCGATCACGTTGAAGAGTGCAAGTCCTTTACGAATTGCTGGTAGAACCCTCTCGGTCCACTCCCCCCGTTCCATGGAAGATGGAAAGCGGGCGAAGATGTCGAGATCAGTCTCGCCACTAAGCCAAGTGTCCCGTGCAAAGGAGCCTTGGAGGGTTACTCGTCCCTGAAACCCTGAGTCCGCGAGGATTCGCTTGACGTCTTGTCTGAGACGTTCCGAAAGTTTGAGCATCCTCTCTCGCTCCTTCTCGGGAGGAACGATTCTCCGAGCTACCTGTTGCAGAACTACCTCCGGCGGCGACAAGCCGGTTCAGATAGGGAATGGGATGCTATTTGAAATCAGCAAGACTCGATAATTATTTCTGGGCCCCGATCTCGAACAGAGTCGAGTATCTGGGTCCGGACGGAGAGAGAAGGCTCTGCTTGAGCCTCACATGCTCCGCGTTGAACGATCCGAAGCTCTCCTCGGCCAGGTGACCTAGAAAGGAGGCGATCTCATCCCTATTCCTCCCTGACCGGGCCCGGGCGATCGTAATGTGGGGGCTGAAAGGCCGGGTTTCTCGGCTGAACCCTACTTGATGGAGAAGCTTCTCCGTCTGTTCGAATATTAGTTCAACCTGGCTCCAGCCCTCGCCCACTCCTACCCAGATAACGTTCATCCGCTTGAGGCTTGGAAAAGCTCCGGCGCCCTTGATCTCTAAAGCGAACGGTTGGAATCTTACTTCGGCAAGGGCTGATTTCACCTCGGCCAGTTTCGCGGGACTGACGTTTCCGAGGAATTTCAACGTCAAGTGGACATTCTCTCGTTCGACGGGTTTGAGGTCTCCGCCTAGCGCTGAAAGGGATAACATGATGGACCCGACCTTGGACAGAATCTGCTCATCTTCGAGATCAATAGATACGAAGCTCCGAACTTGACTGCCTGACAATGCTTCTGTCTTTCACAATGTTCCTGTTTAAGAGCTATAACTGCCACGTTGCCGACCGTCCAAGAACCACCTTTGCAGTCAGGGAAACTAAGGAAGACAGTGATGGTTATCGTCGGAATGCCTGGGGCCGGGAAGAGCCTCGCTTCCAGCGTGATGAAGGCCCAAGGAATCCCTGTCTTCGTCTCCGGCGATATCATCAGAGCGGAGGCTCGGAAGAGGAGGCTGAAGTTCACTCGCAAGAACCTAGGACAGCTCATGCTAGAGATTCGTAGGAAAGAGGGCATGGGTGCTGTTGCGAAGAGACTCGTCCCACTCGTCGAAAAGGCCAGTGGAGAGTATGCTGTGTATGAGGGTGCGAGAAGCGTTGAAGAAGTCGATGAGCTTCATCGGAGGTATCGTGTCGTCACGATTGCGATCCATGCCTCTAGCCAGGCACGATTCCAGAGGCTTCAGCGTAGGGGCAGGTCAGACCGGCCAAGAGGCTGGGCCGACTTTGCGGAGAGGGACAATCGAGAGTTGGGCGTGGGGATTGCGAAGCTTATTGCTCTGGCTGATCGGACTGTCGAGAACGAGGATTCTAAAGAGGATCTCAAGAGGCGGATGAAACGTCTACTCAGGACGATCCTTCAGACTCGAGGATAGTAGTTGTTGCTGAGGCTGAGATCAATCCGACAGAAATACGCGAGAGAGTCAAGGAAGCCCTGACCAATCTCTTCTCTGGAGACGTCGAGATCAAGGGCGAGATAGACGACTATGGCTCCGCCAAACTGTTGGGAGAGGGACACGGGTCGCTAGAAAGGTTCAGGATGATACTGCAACGCGACAGAATACGTGCAGCCGCAAGAGCCCAGCTGTTCAGAGGCACGACCGAGAATAGAATTGTCGTGTTTCTCAACAAACAAGTCGCCTACGCAGGGCATGTGTCATTCTGTGCACCTGAGGGAGAATCGCCTCTGGGACCCATACGACTGACGATAGAATCCAGCAACCCAGTTGGCGTCATCGACTGGATTACGGGAGGATACGAGCCGCGGGTCAAGAGATAGAGCAGATCTGGACTCTACTTGGACTGCTTCAACGATAATACTTGGAAGTCCTTAGGAACGATCGTCTGCCGAAAGATCTTCCGAGCCTCCCTCAACAGGATCGAATCGTCCCTCGTGACAGCGCTGATATGAACAAGGGCGAGACGCTTTGCCTTCGCAGCCTTTGCAAGCTGGGCGGCCTCGCTCGCTGTTGAGTGATAGTATTCCTGGGCCTTGGGACGTCTCTCCTCGGCAAACCCGCCATCGTGAATCAATAGGTCTGCGCCCTTGGCCAGATCCTTGACGGTTTCGGCGGGCCGGGTGTCTATCGCATAGACGATCTTCAATCCGGGTCGAGATGCATCTAGCACATCGCTTGGCCGGACCTGTTTTCCCTCGAACTTTACCGGCTTTCCGTGTTGGAGTTCGCCCCAGAGAGGACCTTCAGGCACGCCAAGCCGTTTCGCCTTCTCGGGGTGAAATCGTCCGGGTCGCTCCTTCTCGGCGATAGCGTATGCGAGGCAGAGAATATCGTGCTTTGCGAGTGTAGTCCGGATTACATACTCGCCCCTGTCAATCTCTTCCCCGGGACCCAGTTCTTTGACCCTGACCTTGAAATTTGCCGGATAGCCTAGGGGCTTGTAGATCAACTCCAGGAACCTCATGAGACCCTTCGGTCCGTACAAGTCGAGTGGCTTGTCCCTGGCGAGCGACGACATTGTCTGTAAGAGGCCAGGGAGCCCCAGAATATGGTCGCCATGGAGATGCGAGATGAGGATTACAGTCGGTCTGTTGAATCCGAGTCCAGTGTGCATCATCTGCCTCTGCGTACCCTCGCCGCAATCGAACAGGATCATCTCTCCGTCACGACGTAGGGCAACACTCGGGAGTCCCCGTTCTTTCGTGGGGAGGCTTCCTCCTGTTCCGAGAAAAATAACTTCGATTCCTCCTGACATCAGTTAGCCTCCAAGACCAGGATCTCCCGCGTCAAGCTTCTGTGCACGTAGACTTCGTGACGATCCGCAACCCGGAATCCTGCCGACTCTGCGATGTCGGGTGTTCCCGTTCCCAGTGGCGAAGCGACGACCAAACGGCCGGCCTTTGCAAGAGCGGAATTTGCTTCTGGGAGGAAATCCTTCAGAATGTTTCGCGTGGTCGATTTGAGTGTTGAGGCTCCCGTCCCATACGGGGGATCTGTCGCCATCGCCTCGACTCGGGTAACAGGAATGTTCCGTGCATCGCCCCTGATCAGTCCCGACGGGTCCATCTGGAAATATTTGAGGTTCCTTCTCGAACCTCTGATCATCCGTCTTAGGGCATCCATTCCTATCACTTCGCAGCCCAAGAGGCTGGCCTCGAGGAGAATGCCGCCGACCCCGCAGAACGGATCGAGGAATGTTGTCCCCCCAATCGCACGGGACAAGTTGACCATGCTTCGAGCCAGTTTGGGAGTCATCGTGCTCGGATGGAACACAGGCCTCTTTCGCGGCCTTCGACTGGCGACGTATCCTGCTGGGCGCTGATACGCGACGAGGCCGAGGTGGAAGTAGGGTCCCGCTAGGAGACCGTGGAATAGACGTTGCGGGTTCTCAAGATCTACCTTGGCTCTTGTGATGTTGTGGATCAGCCAGCCGAGGTGCCCTTCGAGTTTGACTCTCGACGTTTCCTTCGACACCCCTCCAAACCGGAGGACCCGAACGCTGAAACTCTCATCCGGAGGAAGATAGCGTGAGAGATCGCTGGATTTTACAGCATCATCGATCTCGGTAATTGTTGGTCCCGAATGGACGATTTCCGTCCCAACCTCGTCGATGAAAGCTCCACGACCTGCGATCGGTTTTACGGCTTCCATCTCTGCTTGAATCTCGACGAGCTTGTAGAAGGATCCGGTGATCTTAAACGGAATTCGATTCGCGTCAAGGATCGCTCTCATCTCAGCCAATGGCAGCGTCGGATGTTCGCCCGACAAGACGAGAAAGACTCTTGTCGGTTCATCCATGTTGAATCTGGAAGCGAACAAGTATATACGCAACCTGCCGTGTGGTCAACCTTTCTAGTTGGAGAAGGGCTGGATGAAACGTTCCAAGGGTATACGAAACAGAACCAGGACTCTTCTTCGCAGAAACCCTCGAGACAGAGGAAAGAATCCCTTGGGTAGAATATTGACGTCGTACGCCCCGGGCCAGATGGTCACAATCTCTATCAATCCATCAATCCAGAAAGGAATGCCCCACCGAAGATACCACGGCCGCGTCGGGATGATATCGGAGAAGCGGGGGAGAGCCTACGTTATCCAGGTAACAGCCGGAAAGGTTCCAAGGCTCATAATCGCTAGACCTGAACATATCCAGCCGATGAGAGAGACCTCCTGATGGCGAGAAAGATCATGATGGAGAAGGCCATAACCAACGCTGAGGCCAAGGGTGTACTCGAGAAGGTGAAAGAGGAGGAACTGGGCGAGTTTCAAAGGAGAACACTTGATTTCACTCGACGATTCTCGAAGATACCCGCCGACCGCGCTGCGAAGCTCGTCGAGGAACTGTCGTCAGAACTCCAGCTGGACCGGAATGACGCGATCCAGATAGTAAACACTCTCCCGCAGAGCGTCGAGGAGTTGAGGGCAGTTCTGACCGTGAAGGGTCGGTTCGTCAGCACGGAACAGCTCAGCGGAATCCTTGCAATTATGAAACGCTACGTCTAACCTTCAGACCGAAATCAAATTAAGCAAAGACGATGCAGTTTTGAACGACTAGAGTTGGCCCTCCGCTCCCCCAGACGCCTTTGGCAAGTAAGAGAGAGGCCAGTTCGCAGTATCTTCTAACTGGGAGCAGGAGCAGAGCCATTCTTGGCAATACACGAGGACGAGTACATACAGAGGAGGCATGTTTACGAGGAACACGCCTACGTTCTCGACTATCTTCCCTACGGCAGGTCATCAGACAGGTCCCGACATCTCGTCGTCCCTACAGTCCAGATCATGGGCGAACAACACTTTACCCTCCTTGAAGCCGAGTTGAAGGTAGGCGCAACGGTCGTCGTTCCAGAGCGCATATACATTGGAAGAGAACGCAGGGAGAAGGTCGACCGGATCATCAGCAGGATCAGCTACGACCAGCTAACCGCAAACGCAAAAGCGGAAGTCGGTCCGCTGATCAACGAGCTGGTAAAGAAACAGGAGAAACGGTTCGTCGACTTCTTCAACAACTCACAGCCCGTGACTCCGCGGATGCACTCGCTCGAGCTGCTGCCTGGAATTGGGAAGAAGTCAATGTGGTCGATAGTCAACACGAGAGAGAAAAAACCCTTCACGAGCTACAAGGACATAGAAGAGAAGACAAGTCTGACGGACGTTCAGAAGATGCTTGCAAAACGGATCTTTGAAGAGCTGAGCACCGAATCCAAGTATCGCCTCTTCACCAGGACAGTATAGTATTGTGGCTCTTCACAGAGGAAGACACCGGCCCTCAAAACGACTAGGCCAGAATTTTCTGACAGACCCGAGCATAGCAGAAGAAATAGTCTCATGCGTCTCTCCCGGCCCAAGCGATACTGTTCTAGAGCCGGGACCAGGACACGGAACCCTCACACGACTCTTACAGAAGAAAGCAGGCAGACTGGTCGCGATCGAGAAAGACCCGGGTCTCGCCAGCGAGCTTCGAGAGGCTTTCAGAGAAGAATCCAACGTGACAGTTCTAGAGGGTGACATTTTGAAGATAGGACAATCCATCCCTGCTTTCAACAAACTCGTGAGCACCCCCCCGTACTACATATCATCCAAGCTGACACTTTTTCTCGCGAGTAGAAAGTTCGATGTTGCGGCTGTAGTGTTCCAGAAAGAGTTTGGCGAGAGGCTCCTCGCAGAGCCGGGGAGCCGAGAATATGGCAGACTGACAGTCATGGCACGGAGAAAGCTCAACATCGAGAGGATACGAGATATTTCGAGGACCGCGTTCAAACCTAGACCGAAGGTCGATTCGACGCTTCTGAAGTTCACTCCGAAGCACGGACTGACTGAGATAGATGAGCCATTGTTCGAGGAATTGGTGAGGGGAATCTTCACTCAGCGGAGAAGACTGTTGAAGGGGGCGCTAACTCATTTCTTATCGCTGAAATATGGACGCGAGTTAGGGAGAGAGTTGGTCAGCAGGATCTCTATTCCCGACGCGCGAGTATACCAGCTCTCTATCGAACAGCTCGAGAACCTCAGTCTCCAGACATGGAGAGTCGTGTCGGACGCCATAGCTTCTGGCGGTCTGAAAGAGTAGCGTTAACAGCAATCATATATGATACCGGGAACAAGCGGTCGGTAGGTAGCTTCTATGCCGATAACAGACGTCATGAATAAACAATTAGCACAACGGCATAGGCTCTTCTTCAAGATCTGCCGAACTTGTGGGTCTCGAAACTCTCCCAACGCTTACCGGTGCCGTCGCTGTCGGGGAGATAACCTTCGATGGAAGAAACGCGAACTCGGTGCTAAGTAGTAACGGTGCCTATTGCTGAATAGTCGCCGCTTTTTGTTGCTGCAATAATCTAGGTAGCTCAGAAGGTACTTCGGCGACTCGGACCCCCACTTCTCTGAATCTCTTCATTTTCGCGTCTGCCGTGCCTTCGGTTCCAGTGATGATTGCTCCCGCGTGGCCCATTCGCTTTCCCGGGGGTGCGGCTCGACCGGCGACGTAGGCGGCCACTGGTTTTGCGTACTTGGTATCTTCGATGAAGTCTGCAGCGTCTTCCTCGGCTGATCCTCCTATCTCCCCGATCAATACTACCGCGTCAGTGGATTTGTCGTCTCTGAACATCTTGAGAACATCGACAAAATTCAGCCCTGTTATAGGGTCGCCTCCGATTCCCAGACATGTTGACTGGCCGATGCCGGCGCGGGTAAGGTACGAGGCGATCTCATAGGTCAGGGTGCCGCTTCTAGAGGCAACTCCAACTCCTCCCGGACTGAATACGTCGCCCGGCATTATGCCGAGCTTCGCCTCTCCAGGCGTGATGACTCCTGGAGTATTAGGTCCGACGATTGTTGCTCCATGCTCCTTCGCGTAGGCCATCAGAACCATACTGTCTCTCGCAGGGATCATCTCAGTAATGATGACTACCGGATTGAGACCTGCGTCAATTGCTTCCATGCCTGCCTCCTTTGCAAAGGGAGCAGGGACAAAAATGATCGATGCGTTGGCATCTATCCTCTCAAGTGCGGCGGCCACCGTATCGTAGACGGCTACTCCTTGAGCGCTAGCTCCTCCTTTTCCTGGCGTGACACCTGCGACGATCTGTGTCCCATATTCGCGCATGAGTCTAGTGTGAAACGAGCCCTGGTTGCCTGTTATACCCTGTACGATCGCCCGGGTCTGCTTTCCTACAAGAAGAGTCATTCTCTATGCGACCTTCGGGGACGTTACCAATCGAGCCGCCTCGTCCATCTTCTCGAGAGTTGTGATGCCCGCAGAGTCGAGGATCTTCTTTCCCTCATCGAAGTTTGTGCCTTGCATTCTGACGACGAGCGGTTTCTTCAGGCCGACGACTTTCTTTACTTCGACTATCCCTTTTGCAACCTCGTCGCATCTGGTTATTCCTGCTAGAATGTTGATGAATATTTTGTGAACCTTCTGGTCTCCCTGGATTATCTGCAGAGCTGTGGCGACATGTTCGGCGTCTGCGCCACCGCCGACGTCGCAGAAGTTGGCAGGCTTGCCACCGTAGTGGTTTACCATGTCGAGTGTCGCCATGACGAGCCCTGCTCCATTCCCCATGATTCCAATATCTCCATCGAGTTCGACGAAGGCTAGGCCGTTCTCGCGAGCTTTTGCTTCTAGAGGGGTGACTTCTGCGCTCGCCTCTTTGGAGCGTTCTTGAAACTCGGGATGGCGGAAGAGGCTGTTGTCATCAACTATCACCCGCAGGTCCGCGGCGACAAACTTGCCATCACTCGTCTCGACGAGAGGATTACTCTCGACAAGCTCCGCATCATAGATCACAGATAGACGATAGAGGTTTGAGAGCAGGTCCGTCAACGCGTTCAATCTCTGTCCCCCATATCCGAGCTTCAGAGCGACCTGCCTAGCGTCGAATCCTCTCATCCCAAACACAGGGTCGAGCCTGTGACGAAGAATCTTTTCCGGATTCTTGCTCGCAACCTCCTCGATATCTATTCCACCCTGATCGGAGGCGAGTACCGTCTGACACTTGTTGACCCTGTCCAGGACAATACTACCGAAGAGTTCCTTCTTGATTGCAAGTTTCTGCTCGACGAGGACCTTCTTCACCCTCTCGCCCTTGATCGTCATACTGAGAATCTCACTAGCCCGGTCTCGTGTCTCGTCGGGCTTGCTTCCAAACTTGATACCTCCCGCCTTTCCCCTCCCGGCAACTAGAACCTGAGCCTTGACGACAACCTCTCCACCGATTCTCTTGTGAATATCGCGCGCCTCGTCAGGAGTCGACGCGAGTCCCCCTCGGGGGGTATTAATTCCAAGGTTTTGGGCGAGAGACTTTGATTCGTATTCGAATAATTTCATGAATTTCTCCGAGTCTTCAGTGCCAAGGACGTCAGAGTATTTGGCTATTATCCCAGGCTTCAGTCACTTTTCGAGTGGCTAGTATCGCCGATTTTGGTTGACGATGCCCAGTTGATCATCCTAGAGAATGAGAGGAGGGGGACAACAATCGTGTACCCAACAATGGACCCGAACACAAGAAACAGCTCAAGCCAGACCCAAGGGGACGTGTTGCATTTGTAAGATGAGCCAACAGGAACTAAGATTGGAGAACAACCAAAACTAGGTCCGAAGAAGACTACTGACACAGCGACTACAGCGCCCCCAATAACCCAAGCGCAGAGCAGGAGAGCCGATGTCATGACCCTTGCCCACCGTCTCATGTTCTTCCCGCCAAACTCTCGAAAGATTATGTCCACGCTCCATTAAATGTACATTTGACGATGACTACGTCAAGGATAGTTACAGAAACTTTCGAGAAGCAGATGATCTTACCGTAACCCATTTATGATGCCCGGACCCTCCACTCTCAAGCTGTCGGTTCGTCCGACAGGATCAGAATCGTTTGGATAACTGCAGCAACTCGAGAGAACGTCGGAACGAACGACTAGACAATGGGCCGTTGGTCAACACTCGGCCGGGGCTGACGGAGCTTTGGTGAAAACCATCCTTGACAATTTCTGCGTAAAGAGCGGCATTTTCTGCACACGCTGCGAAGAGAAACTCAAGAAGGGCCAGATCACAGACCTAGACGTCAGAGTCATCCGGACGATCACCGAGCTGGAGAAGGAAAATCCAAGCCTACAGCAGGTCACTTTTCACAAAGCCGTTGAAGCTGGAGACATCATGGCCCTCATGGTAGACAGGAGGGGCATGGAGGCCTTCCTCTCGTCCGGAGCTAAGCTTGCGAAATCACTCGGCGACCGGGTTGGTAAGAGAGTCCGGATCCTCAATTTTGGAGGAGACGAGCGCGGTTTCCTGGAAGATCTATTCTCGCCCTTCTCAATCTTGACTATCAACACAATCTGGCTCCCAGATGGTAGCAGGGAGACGAAGGTCATACTGAACGGCCGCAGACCCCGGCGAAACCCGCTGGACTTTGAGGTTGTGAAGAAGCTCGCCCGGGAGCTCAAGGGTCTTACTCTGAGAATTGAGTTCGAAGACTACTGACAGCTCCTTGGAACCCTCCTCAGACGAGAAACGGATCATCGTAGTTGGAGCAGGAGTGGCCGGAAGCCACGCCGCTCTGGAGGCAGCAAGAAACGGCGCAAAGGTCGTCCTTCTCGAGGAGCATCCCCAGGTCGGAGTTCCCAGCCATTGTTCTGGGGTGGTGAGCCTTAACGGGCTCGCTATGCTCGGAGTAGAACCACAATCGGTGTTTGCCCAGCGGACTATCCAAGGCGCTGTCTTCCATCCTCCTAAAGGGGAGCCTCTGGAGCTTCGGACGAAGCAGCCGGTAGCGGTGATAATCAACCGGACTCGGTTCGACCAGTACTTGGCCAAGAACGCCGTTGCCGGGGGAGTCGAACTCCATACCAAGATGCGGGTCTCAAGATTCGAGAGATACCCCGACAGGACAGTGGGTGTCTCGGTTCAGGACGGGCCTACATTCAAGGCAGGCATGATGATTGACGCGAGCGGGGCAGGCAGTCGGCTGCCGGAACAAGCAGGACTCTCGACCCCCGACTGGTCGCAACTTCTCCCAGGTCTCCAGTATGAACTTGGAGACATACAGAAACAGGGAGATATGGTCGAGCTGTTCTTTGGGTCCCATCGTGCCCCAGGCTTCTTCGCCTGGAGCATACCCACGGGAGACCACAGCGCAAGGGTTGGGCTTGCATCCCGCAAGGGCAACGTGAAGAAGCTACTAGATGATCTCGTCAAAGAGTTCTGGCCAAAATCTGCTGTTGAAGCGACAAAGTCCGGTTCGGTTCTGGTATCGGGTCCCATAGACAAGTGCTGGTCAGAAAACTTTCTCGTAGTTGGAGACGCAGCGAGCCAGGTTAAGCAGACCACTGGTGGCGGTATCATAATCGGCGGATACTCAGGGATACTGGCAGGAAGAACAGCCGCCAGCGCCGTGAAGGCGCCACAGGAGGAGCGGTGGAGGTTCCTCATGGCATATGATCGAGAATGGCGTGAGAAGTTCGGGTCGGACCTGAGAAGGATGGGAATCGCGCACAAACTCTTCGCTGGACTATCAGACGAGACGCTGAACAGGCTCTTCGAGGGAGTCAGAGAGTATCTCCCGGAGATCCAGGAGGTAGCTGACATGGATTTTCAGGGAAAGATAATCTCCAGGATGCTGCGCAAGAAGAAATTCGTTGGGCTTTTGCCGCGTGTGGCCGTCGATAGTATCAGGGCAATTTTCTCCTAACGACCTCTCTGACTTTGGACCGGCCCATTCGATAACGGCTTAAGAAGACCCGCGATTCTCGGCGTTAGAGAAGAACTTGAAAGTCCTGGTTGTTGGCTGCGGAAAAGTTGGCTCGGAAATAGCCCGGGATCTTGCTCGGGAACCCGAAGTCGACTCTGTAACCGCTGCGGATGCCAGTATCGAGAATCTGAAGAATCTCAAGAGCTTAGAGAAGATCACGACTCGGCGTCTTGACATTTCCCAGAAGAAGATCGTCCAGCGCGAGATGCAGAGTGCTGATCTAGTCTGCGGAGCTCTTCCAGGCCGACTTGGCTTTCAGGTAATGATTCAAGCGGCCGAAGCTCGCCGGGACCTGGTCGACATATCTTACACGCCAGAGAACCCGTTCAAGCTACAACGAAAAGTGCGCGACAAAGAAATCGTTCTGGTTCCTCAATGCGGGGTTGCACCCGGATTCACGAACATGTGTGTCGGCGATGCTAATCGCAGACTTGGACAGATTTCACGGGTCCGGATATTCGTCGGAGGACTACCACAGAGGCCGGTACCGCCTCTAAACTATAGAATCGTCTTCTCCCTGGATGACGTGATAAACGAGTACGCTCGTCCCGTTACCGTAATCGCGAATGGTCATAGGAGGCTGGTCGAGCCGCTATCCGGTAGAGGACTGCTCAACTTTCCAGGCGTCGGAAAACTGGAGTACTTTCTAACTGACGGTCTCGGTTCTCTCCCCAGAAGCTTTCCCAGAACCCGAGAGATGTACGAGTTCACGCTGAGATATCCGGGACACGCCGATATGATGAACACTCTACGGGTCTTAGGCTTCTTCGACCGGCGAAAAGTGTCCGTCAACGGGTTCGAGCTAGAACCTAGAACAGTCTCCTTGGCCCTCTTGAAGCCGGCAATGTCTCTTGGAAGACCAGAGGATCTGCTGGCACTAAAAGTCGAAGCCGAGGGCAAGAATGGAAAGAAGGGCAGAATGAGCTACCGAATTCTAGACTACTACAATAGTCGCAGAAGGGTCTCCGCTATGGCGCGAACAACCGCCTATCCCTGCACATCTGTTGCGTTGCTGGTAGGAATGAAGAAGGTGAAGCATAGGGGGGTAGTAACGCCGGAAAAGATTGCGCAAGACCAGAGCCACTTTCGTTACGTCTTATCTCGCCTTAGACAAAAGAGGGTGGGAGTCCAGATCAAAGCCAGTGATAGCTAGGTTTTGCTTCGTTTTGGAAGACCCCGACTCTATTGCATCACCCGTGTCAACATGTTCAAGAAAGCCCGAATCGCCTTTAGGCGTCCATGTCAGGACGCCGACCGCATCTGAGTCAGTGGTGCGGGACCCTTAACACTGAAAGTTGGCGCCCGGTTTTATATTAGCCGATGAAACAGCTTCGAATTTGATCCCGGGCCATACCTTTTCAGTGTTAATCAGCTAGGCTCATGCAACGCCATTATCTATTTTCTGTGAATCATTATCTTAGTAATAATCCCGAATGGATAGGCAACAAGCCTTTGATCGTAAGCGTACTAAACAACAAAGGTGGAACAGGCAAGACAACTACAGCAGTCAACCTCGCAGCCGCGACAGCTCTCGAAGGCAAGAAGGTCCTCCTCATCGACCTAGACCCTCAAGGAAACGCGACGACAGGAGTAGGGTTCGAGAAAGCAACCCTCGGCAGCACCATCTACAACGTCCTCGCTCAGACCAGGAAGATCCAAGAAACAATCCTAGGCACGAAGTTCGACAACCTCTCGCTCCTCCCAAGCAACCTCGACCTTGCAAGCGCAGAGGTCGAACTGTCAAGCACGCCAGGCCGCGAGTATATCCTCAGAGAAGCATTAGCACCAATCAAGCAAGACTACGACAACATCATCATCGACTGCCCCCCGAACATCGGACTACTCACACTCAACGCACTAGTAACCTCGGACCTCGTCCTGATACCAGTCCAGTGCGAATTCTATCCCATGGAAGGACTACCAACACTCATCAAAGTAATGGACCTAGTCAAGTCTAGACTCAAAGCACAGTTCGACTTCCGCATCGTCCTAACAATGTACGACGCCAGAACAGCACTCTCACGGCGAGTCCAGTCTCAAGTCTGGAACAATTTCGGCGAGAGAGCACTCAAGACGGTCATTCCAAGATCAGTCCGCATGGCAGAAGCACCCAGCAAAGGACTCCCAGGCGTCATATACAGACCAAAGAACCCGGCCTCAGAACGTTACAAAGCACTCACAAAAGAACTGTTCAGAGTCCCACTCGTAGCAGAAGCATAGACCAGCCTACAGCCACGTCCCGGCCCCCACATCCTTTTTTCACATTATTTTCTCAGAAGCACCCTCTGAGAACCAGAGGAAACCGATTCTTGATTATGCGAGATTCTCGTAGACTATGACGCGAGCTTAGCCAGGACAGTTTCCGCTAAGAAGCTCTCCATCAGATCCTTTGCAAGTTTCTGGTATTCTTGGGAGGCTTTGTTCTTTGGACTGAAGATTATTCCGGGCTGGCCGTGGCTCGGCGCCTCGGCCATGCGGATCGACCGTGGGATGACGTTCTTCAGCACGTGGTCACCAAACTTCTCTCTCATTTCTCGCTGAATCCTCTTGGAGAGACCCATCCTCCCGTCGTACATTGTCAGTAGCACAATGAAGTCGAACTCCGTCTTCGCACGAGATTTCACCATTCGTATGAACTTGAGAAGTGTCGGGAATCCGTCCATCGAATAGTACTCGGCCTGAACTGGGACCATGAGAAGATCGGATGCAACTATCGCGTTGACCGTGAGGATGCCAATGTTTGGGGGACAGTCGAGTAGGATCACATCGTACTTGCGCTTCGGTCCTGAGAGGGCTTCTCGTAGAACGAATTCTCGGCCTCTGACCGAGGAGAGTTCTACCTCCGCCCCCGCAAGGTCCAGATTGCTTGGAACGAGACTCAGATTCTCGAACTTAGTGTCGAGCACTACACTCTCCATCTTCCTAGACTGGGCTAGGACATCGTAGACGGTGTAGAGGAGCTTGGCCTTGTCGAAACCGAAACTGACAGTTGCACTCCCTTGCGGGTCCAAGTCGACCAAGAGGACACGTCTTCCTGATTGAGCTAGAGCAGTTCCAAGGTTGACGGCGGTCGTGGTCTTTCCAGTCCCACCTTTGTTGTTCGCAATGCTGACTATCATGAACGGGACCTGTGATGTCGTCGCGACTGACTTTCTGATTCATGTGCAAAAGCGTCAACAACAATTGCTATCTTCAGGGCGGAGTTAGCACGAAGATGCTAGTAAGCGACGAACTTTCTTGCAGATCAAAACAGTTGCCTATTAGGCAGGAGCCTCGAGGCGACGCTGACCCACTTTTGAATACTCAAGGCTGGATGGGTCTGCTGTCATATTGGGGGGCCACGTTCGGATCAATTCGTCTGTCGGTTGCGAGGCTCTTTCGACAGATCCCCGGCCGGTTAGAGTCTCCAGAAAACTCTGGAGGCTTTAGGCTGGTCTCAGTTCTATTTCGTTGCGAATTCTTGTAGTCGCTTTTCGAAGATCGTGCGTGCCGGGAAGCCCATGGAACAGGCGTAGGTGTTGAAGTCGAGGAGGTTCTTTCCGTTCCTTTTCGCCCTGTTCTGGATCTCCCGTATGCTCTCCCCAATTATCGCATATGTTGACGCGTATCCTGGTCCGTTGCCCTGATGGGCGGGAAACAGCTGATGATACACCGTGCTCTTTGCCAACCCGGTTTTCTTGTGTGCCCATTCGATGAAGTCTCTGAGAGATTGTTTTCCGGAGTTGATCCTTGCATCGCCGATGATTCTTAGGAATCGGATTATTCTCCACATCCAGGTGTAGAATTCGTACTCTTGCGCCCAGACGTCCAGCCCGCCCCGTTTCTCGAAGAACTGAACCAGCGCCTTCTCGTCGTTGTTCAGTTTCTTGCCTGTCTTCAGCTTGTCCATGACTTCTTGGAACTCGATTTCTCGATGGAACGAGATCCCTTCGGAGAGTGCCGCTAAGGGAGTGAACATTACATCCGTCAGAGTCGGTTTGGCACCGTATGCGGTTGCGGTGTTGGAAGCGTGGACACAGTGGCCGTACTCTTCGTGGACTAGCCCGTTCAGGAGTTCTCCTGGTACTGTGCTCGGGTCCCTTCTTGGGTCTGTCGTGATCATGAAAATCTCCTTTGGATTATTTGTGAAGCTGTCGTAGAAGAATGCGCCCGCGCTTGGAAACATGCCTGACAGGTAGAGGGGTGTCTCGATGACCTTGGTCTCGTACTTCGGGTTTATCCTGACAATGTCCTTGTTTACGACCCGTTCAGTCCGCTTGCGCAACTCTCCTAAGAATGGGAGTATCTCAGTCTGCTTGACAGATCTCTTCGCTGTTATCGCCTTGGAGACATCCTCGGCCTTGGCTGCGACGCCGTATTTTTTCGCGAGTCTCTCGGTTATCCGCTTGAATCTGGGAAGCTCCCGCTCCAAGAACTTGAGCCCTTTCGCTTCCACCTCTTGGGGCGACTCAGGATAGTCCCAGAGTCGTCGGAGGGCTTGGGCGTAGATCTTCTCGCGTCCCAAGTCGGCGCCGTCTCGCTTGATTATCCTGTATACCTGGTCGAAGCCTTGGTTCTTGAATCCCTTGACTCGGAAGATGGACGCATACTTCCTCGTCGCCTCTGCTAGATCCTCTAGCAGTTCCTTCAGTTGCTTGTCCGTCGTCTCTTTCTTGATCGTCTTGATTATCTCGAGGAGTCCATCGCAACGGATCAGAGTCAATAGTCGAAGTCCAGAAGGCCACTTCTTCTGAGAGGTCTCTTCAGCGGCTGCTCGCATTGCCCTCACTGCGTTTCTAGTGAGAGCCTTGAGATGGCTTGGGACGACTCCTTCTTTTATCAGATAGCCGAAAAACGCGCTCAGGACCCCGTCAGGATATAGCTGCGGCTCCTGGAGGGCGTAGCCCGCTGCGAAAGAATCGATTACTTTCAGCTGCGCATTGTTCTCGGCTTTGAGTCGGAGTTCGTCGGCCTTCTTTGCCACCCTTTCGAGATTCTTCCTTGATGGGATGAATAACTTGCCAACGTATTCGTTCGCCCCCTGCAGATAGGCGGTGGAGGGGTCAGACTCCTTGACGAACTCGAAAATCTCTGCCTCTACATCAGATGCGGGCTTGGGTAATGGCACTATCATTCAACCCCTGTATGTGTTTAGCAATCTCAACAGGACACTCGACTACTTAATACTACCCGAAAAGCTCGAACTTGATTCCCATCTTAAATATGCTAGAAACGGTCGTGGGAATACACCTTGCCCAAGTCCTCTCGCTCAACAGCAATACGAAACTCCAAGAAGACTCTGTCGAAACGAGATCCACCAACGACGGACCAACGAGTGTCTTCCGAGGAGGCGATTAGGGCCGGTGAACAAATCGCGATGGCGGCGTTCGCCTCGGGGCTCAAGCTGGCGGCTGCTTTCGGGACGGTGGCTGCCAAGACTGCAGGACTCGCCTTGGCCTCATTGGCGTCGGGGGCAGACAAGTTCTCAGAGCTTGTGAAAGAGGAAGCCCTGAGATCCTATAATGGCCGAACTACAAGACTAACCGAATCTAGTTCGACTCCCCGTCGAGCAAGAAAAAGCAGGTCGCCCCGAAAGCTTGCTCAGTCCTAGGGCTCATCAGGTCCCGCTGAACTCCGGACTCCTCTGGTAGCGACTGCCCTAGCAACTTCGAGCGATTCCTCGACTACGGAGGGTCTGAGGAGGCTCAGGAGCGTGGCACAGATTAGAGTAGCCCCAACCACCAGAATCGTCCGCTCGATCGGATAGGCTACAAAGATCACAGGCCAGAACTTGAGAGCGCCTTTGCCTAGAACAGTTGCGAAGAGCAACCCACCCGTCAAATGCTCTATCATTGTGCCGGTGAATGCGAGAACCGCGACAGGCCTAACAAGGGTGGCGTAGCGATGAGAACCTATCCTAAGGGTGAGATTCTTGGATAGAGGTGAGACCAGAACGATCAAGGCTGCGAGGTGCATCCAAAGGTATGGGATAGGAGGACTGAGTAATGCAGTTCCGACGAAGATGCTAGTGTAAGGGTTGATGAAGAAGAGTCCGATCATGACGAGAAACATTAGTGTCGCCTCTGTCCTTCTCCCCCGGACCGCCAGGCTGACGAGCGTTACGTTGAGTGCGCCTGGAAGAAAATCTAGCCCGTAGAATCTTAACGGATTCCATGGGAATAGGGATGCGACAATTGTTCCGGTGAAGACTGCCACAATCCCGTAGGCTGGTTCAAGTAGGATTCCAATTATGGGCGCGATCATGCCTGCCGCGGTTATGCTTCCAGAGATTCCGATGAGGCTCGAGATAGGTATGGCTCTGAATACTGTGTAGATTGCGGCAAGCGAGGCGGTGAGGGTGAGCTTCCTCAGACCCGATCTCTGATTTGCTAGCATCTCATGCCTCTAAGTTTGGGCGGGTTCGAGTCCTGGTTTGGCTATCTTCTGGATATCTCTGACACTCATGCCAGTTTGATCCGATATTCGTCTCAGGTCTTCGTATTCCAACTTGCTTCCGACTATTCGACCCTTGTGATCTTCCGATAGTTTGACCCTTATTCGGTGATCATTACCTCCTACCTTCACGTTTATCTCAGTAATCCTCCTTGGGCTGATATGTCGAATAACAGGTAATTCTCGTACGCCGAGTGTACCAGTCTCAGCCATCAGAATGTCCGCCAGGGTCTCGGCATCTTCTTTTGCCGAAATCACCGAAATGACATGGCCCGGACGGTTCTTCTTCATATAGACTGGAGTTATGGTCACGTCCCGGGCGCCTGATGCCATGAGTTTTTCAACTGCTCGCCCTATGACCTCGCCGGATACATCGTCCAGGTTTGTCTCGAGTATCACAATCTCATCGTGGGAGTGAACCGCTTCCATGCTCTCTCCGATCGTAAGCCTTAGTGCGTTCGCGACCCCATCAAGGTTCCTTGCGCCAGCCCCATAGCCAATCATTTCAGGCTTGACAGAGGGGTATGACTCAGAGTATTTCGACACTAGGTTGACAGTTATCGCTGTTCCCGTCGGAGTGCTGAGTTCAAAGTTCGCCAGTCCACGCTCCATGGCAAAATGGTTCTTACGGAGAATCTCGGCCACGGCCGGCGGGGGATTCGGGTATGTCCGGTTTGAGAAATGTGTCGTCCCACCGCCGACGCTGATTGGCGAGCACCACCACTTTATGCCGGCCAACTTTAGAGATTCTACCAAGTACGCCACTCCTAGAACATCGACCAGAGTGTCGGCAGACCCCAGCTCCTGGAGCTCCACCTCACTAGCAGAGTGTCCGTGAACTTTCGATTCTGCATCCAAGAGAGTCTCGATTGTCGAGAGTGAAAATTTCGATCCCCACTCTGACAGCCCGAGCTTGTCGACACACTTCCTTGCTGAACTCAAGATCTGTATTCCTTTCCGCTGCTCAACTCTCTTTTCCGATTCAATGGTGACGAGTTGGGCGCCAAGATCTCCTCTCTCTACTCTTCGAACTTTGACGCTTACATCTCCAGTGCCGGGAAGATTCTCTGCCACGACTCTGGCGACCTTTCTTAGACTCTCAGCTCTTCCGCCAAGGTCAAGAAGCGCTCCCAGATACTTATCCCCTGATACGCCAGACGGACTGGCGTCAATGATTCCAAGTCGGTTGTCGTAGTCTTTCATGTATCAGGGTCCTACTGGACTGGATGGATGGAGCGAGAGTATTAATCAAACTATTCGCAGAATCCTGCTCGTTGAGCATGGAATCCTCTGGGGAGAATCTCTGCGTCTATGGCCTAGGCGAGTGCCCGGTGATGGTCATCATGGGCGATAAGATGAAGCAGTTGGAACAGCGCGGCAAAGTCATCCCCCAAGACCCCGGTGCTGCCGCTGTTAGCCAGATGATCCAGCCCCTGCTTCAGATGAATGCCAACATCTACGCCATGTTGCCCAGCTTCTGCCCAAACTGCCCCAAGAGAATAGTTGCAGTCGAAAGGGAACTGGCTCAGCTAAGAAAACCGTCAAAATAAGGGCGCAGTTTGTTCGCCCTCCCGCTTGCCTGTCCAGCTCATGCATTCCACGGGACCAACTCACGATAGCAAACTAATGTCCAGCTCCAGAGTCCTCCTCCTTGATTTCTTCAATCACAGGACCGGATGCCAGCGACGATTTCACGCAGTCAACCGTCTGAAACGTCTTTATTGCACGCTGAGCTGGGAGGTAGACAATTTATGGGAGTTGGGGGTTCGGGGACTTCGGCCTGGGATTTTCACTACTCTACGCAGTATGGGAACATGGTTCAATGAGGCATTCCACATTCAGGCTGAAGCCGGGGCTTGAGGTTCTTGTCGGATAAGGGTAAGGCGTTCATCAATATCGAGAACGTTGTCGCTTCCGCGGCGCTGAACCAGCGGATAGACCTCAACGCGATCGTCCGGATTTTTCCAGGAGTAGAGTACCGCCCAGAACAGTTCCCAGGTTTGGTCTACCGGTTGAAGAAGCCTAAGACCGCGACCTTGATCTTCAGCTCTGGAAAAATGGTCTGTACTGGCGCAAAGTCTGAACGCGAGGCCCGGAGGGCGGTGTTCAAGGTGGTTGACGAGCTGAAGAGAGATGGAATCGTCATCCTTGGAAGGCCAGAGATCATGATCCAGAACATTGTTGCGTCCTGCGGTTTAGGAGGCCACATCGACCTAGAGAAGGCGGTTTACGGTTTGAAGAAGACAATGTACGAACCTGAGCAGTTTCCCGGGCTCATTTACCGCATGGATGAGCCGAAAGTGGTGATTCTCGTGTTCGCCAGCGGCAAACTGGTCTGCACAGGCGCCAAGAAGGAGATCCAAGTGTACATCGCGGTGAAAAAACTCCAAGAGACGCTCGAAGCGAGAGGCCTGATCCTATACGAAGGCCAAGAGAAGCCGCGCTTGCCGTCACCGCCCACGAAGCCCTCTGACTAGTACGCCACACCCGGCCCAGAGAGGACGTTTGATCTAGGGGACAGAGCTATCCCCAACTTGCATTTGATCCCACGCCCGAGGGTTTGAACCTAGATAGGCAAATATCCAATGGCGGTTGTCTCTTGATGGGAGCAGCGTTCTTCTTCCGAGAAAGGGGCTGGGCTTAAGACAAGCGATTCTGTTCTGAGTAACCCGGGCTATTTTCTTAGACTTTTTCCCATTGGCAGAAGTCGCTTGGGGTCTCGAGTTTCCGGTTTATGCCAACCTCTGCGATCGAGACTGAGTCTCGGGCCATCTGGCCTACGTCCCAAATGATCGACCGTAGTCCGACTGCGAGATTGACGTCTTTGACGCTCTTCATCACATCCGCCGTCAGGGACCGTTCCAAGATCTCGCAGGCTCCGACCCGTTCAATGCACTCGTTCGACTTTTTCAGATCACCTTTCATCAACGCGTTGAACGAGTCTTCAATCAATGAGCGCACTTTGTCGCTCAACTCCAGCAGACCCTTGGTTATCTTTGTGTCAACGTTCTTGCCGTCGCCCTTCAGCTTCTGTGCCTCCAGTGCGACGTGGCTGGCCGAGTCGGCCATCTGTTCGAGGCTCTTGGCGATTACCCGGTTTCCGACCACGTGCATCGGACCCTCGAT
>MNDT01000009.1 GCA_001915065.1 archaeon 13_2_20CM_2_53_6
GATGAGAGACGACTGGGAAGATGGGTAGTCTGCAGCGCATGGCCCTACGTCAACGATAGACCCCATCTCGGAACATTCACGCACCTGTTGTCCGCGGACGTCTACGCCCGCTATCTCCGCCTCAAAGGCGAAGACGTCGTAATGGTAAGCGGCAGCGACGAACACGGCGCCCCGATAGAGGTAGAAGCACTCAAACGCGGAATAAGCCCCCGCCAGCTGACCGACCACTACCACCAAGTCTTCGTCGACAGCCTAAAACAGTTTAACGTCCAGTTCGACAACTACACGAGGACAGAGAGCCCCGTCCACAAAGAGTTCGTCCAAGACTTCTACCGGACCCTCGACAAGAACGGCTACGTATACGCAGAGAACATCATCCTACCCTACTGCGAGAACGACCACCGCTTCCTCCCAGACAGGTTCGTCGAGGGCGAATGCCCCCACTGCCACTACATCCCCGCCCGCGGAGACCAGTGCGACAACTGCGGAAGAGTACTAGACCCGAAGGACCTGATCAAACCATACTGCGTACTCGACCACTCAACACCTATAATGAGAGAATCGAAGAGCTGGTTCTTCGACCTCCCCAAACTAGCAGACCAGCTCAAGAAGTATGTCGAGGAGAACCCGAACCTCCCCGAGAACGCGCGAAACTTCAGCCTAAGCTGGATACGCGACGGGCTAAAACCCCGCTCACTAACCCGCGACCTATCATGGGGCATCCCGGCACCCTTCAAAGGCGCGGAGGACAAGACGATCTACGTCTGGATGGAGGCAGTACTAGGCTACATATCCGCAACGAAGGAATGGGCAGAAAAAACAGAACGACCAGATCTCTGGAAGAAGTACTGGCTCGACCCCGCAAGCCACAACATCCACTTCATCGGAAAAGACAACATCCCATTCCACGTCATAGTCTTCCCCGGACTATTGCTCGCCTCGAAACAGGGATTCAGCCTCCCATGGGAAGTATCCTCCACCGAATGGGTCCAGTTTGACGGACAACGATTCAGCAAGAGCCGGAAGATCGGCGTCTGGATCGACGAAGCCCTCCAGCTAGAAGACGCGGAATACTGGCGGTACGCACTCATCAGCCTCCGGCCCGAACAGAGAGACACCAACTTCACATGGGAAGAATTCGAAAGAAAAATCAACACAGAACTAAACGACGTCCTCGGCAACTTCATCCACCGCACAACCACCTTCATCAGCACACGATACAACAACAAGATCCCCAACTACAACCAAGACCAACCAGGTGATCAGGCGATTCTCCAGGTCCTACATGAATCGCCAAAGCTGATCGATGAGAAACTAGAACACTTCAGGCTGAAAGAGGCCCTCGAACAGATCGTCCAGCTAGCCAGGGAAGGAAACCGGTATCTCAACGAGAACGAGCCCTGGCAGACCATCAAGACAGACGAGTCAAAGGCCCAACAGACAATAGGAATCGCGGCCCAGATCGTAGCGACGATCGCAATAGAACTCCAACCCTTCCTCCCAAACACCTCCTCCGAGATTCAGAAAAGCATCCTGACCAGCCAGAAGATCAGCTGGAAACAAGCCGGCCAAACAACCCTCGGACCCGGCCGCGGAATACTACCCATGAAACCACTGTTCCACAAAGTTTCAGCCAAAAAACTCCGCGCACGGCTGGAAGAGATCCGGAGCGGAACAACACCTGAAATTGAAGCTTGACCTACACGTCCACACCAACAAGTCAAGCGACGCACACACTAGACTTGACGAACTCGTACCAAGCATTCAGCGGGCCGGCCTCGACGGACTTGCAATCACAGACCACAACATACTCTCAACAGACAATTTCGAGAGAGCGCTAATAATCCCAGGCATCGAGATTTCAAGCCGCGATGGCCACATAATCGGCCTCGGAATACCCAGCCCTATTCCTCGACGACTCTCCGCCGACGAGACCATCAGGGAAATCAGGAAGATGGGAGGAGTCTCGATCGTAGCCCATCCATACGACATGTTCCGATCAGCAGTCAAACCAGACATCCTAACGACCATGCCGGATGCGATCGAAGTGATCAATTCCGCAAGCATCCTCCATTCCGTCACCTGGAAACGGGCACGAACCTTTGCTGAGGAGAAGCAGCTTCCTCAGACGGCCGGAAGCGACTCGCATATTCCAGAGACCATCGGCAAGGCATTCACAACCATAGAATGCGAGTCGAAGACTATCGCATCAGTTCTAGATGCGATCAGAAACGGGGCCACGACGCCCGACGGACAAGCCTACAGTCTGGGCGACCGGCTGCGAAAACTAGCGAGACGAAAGTAGGGTCCCTAGCGGTCTTCCATCTGGTACAATGGGACTCGCAGTCTGACCAAGCCGGCTTCCGAGTCACTGCCGGCAGATTCAACGTCGGACAGCTCTGCAGAATCGTACGCTTCCACTTCTAGGGCCCCTCCATCTGGTAGAGTCGAACAGGCAACCCAAGTTCGGCGGGGCCAGAGTCGGTCCCGTATTCCATGTCGTACAGATCCTCGATCATCTCGACGAAGGCTCCCAGCACCATGTCGTAGGAGTAACCCGTGAGGAAGATCGATAGGCTCGATGATGCCGCTGACATCGTGCTCACATGGACAAACTCGACATCATGTCCGATGAGCGACGAGACCGCCTCATACGCTCGCGAAGCCTGCCCGGTACTCAACGGTTCCACCCCGCGATATAGCAAGACCGCGCCTCTCGCCTTTGACACAGGCAGACTAGCAGATGGCGTTCGAAGCGCGTCAATCACTGCGGATTGGACTCTCTCGTTCGAAATCACCGGTGCAAAGCATACGGTCGCGATCTGTCCGAGCGACAGTATCTTCAGGATTCTATGACTAACTAGAGGCCGGCCCACAGCGACCACTTCTGATAGACCCCTCACCGCAAAGCCAGCAGTCTCATCCGCCGCGCGCTCTGAGTCTGAAACCCGTCTAAATTCGGCCGCATTATCGATAACGACTGTGCAATCACAGGCCTCGACCATCTGTTTCAGCCCTCGCAACGCCACAAATCTTCTCTCTCGCTCATGGATGAAAGGCAAGGCCACGATCGAGACCACGGGTCTAACTTCATCACGGTTGAGCTGAGCGATGAGGGGCGCCGCGCTTGTGCCCGTCACGCCCCCAAGACCGGTCAAGAGAATGGTAAAGTCGGATTCCCGGGTAAACGGAGCAACTCTCTGCGCCAACGACTGTATCCGCGAGCGGCCCTCCGAGGAGCCAACCCGGCTAGAACTAGAGGATCCCGCAAAGAGAACTTTGTTCTGGGCATTCGACTCTGACAGTTGGCCTCTGTCAGTATTGACCGCGACACAATTCTTTGGGCTCACTCCCTCGCTGATCGCACGGCTGAGAAGGCTGTTGCCCGCACCTCCTACGCCAACAATGGCAATCTGCAATCCTCGAGAGGGTCGGTGAGACGCAACTTCCTCTACGGACAATTCAATCTCGTGTGAGGTTCATCGCTGATGATATATCCGCAACGTAGCCAATTGTATTACATTTGGAATACGAAATCGCACATTTTAGGCATCTATCTTATAAGCTTACAGACAAGCGCTGACACCCTCATGTGAAGACCGGCACTCCCAGACGGCCTTTGCTTAGCTTGACAGTATCAGCCCGCGATCTAATAGTTCACTTGGGCGATAGGTTCCTGTTGGGAGACTCGCTTCTGGGTCGACGAAGCACCGTGCCAGTGTAAGGTCAGCGTCTTCGGATGTGACGCCTTTACATCGTCTATTCGCGTCACCGATGTGAAGTGCGGCGCAGACTTTACGGTTTCCGGATCCGATTGCGCCTCCTCGAATACACTCGTCAGCACGTCGACAAAATGATCGAGGTCTTGAAGACTCTCCGTCTCCGGGACTTCCACCATCAAAGCCTCGTCGACAATCTGGGGGAAGTAAGTCGTTGGTGCATGGACTCCGCGGTCCAGCATTCGTTTGGCCAGGTCCATCGCTCTAATCCCAGTGGTGTTGCTCAATCCCTTCGCGCTTAGGACAAACTCGTGCTTTCTCTGTGGAGCGAAGGGAAGCTGATATTGACCTTTGGCGAGAACTTTAGAGAGAACGTAGTTGGTGTTGAGAACTGCGGTCTCGGCAACCATCTTGAGACCATCGGCACCCAAGTTCAGTATGTACGCATACGCTCTTGCAAGAATTCCGGTGTTTCCATGAAACGATCTGATCTTGCCTACTGAGTCTGAGACATTATAGTTGTAGTAGTAGTTCTTGCCGTCAAATTCTACAATTGGGACTGGCAGGAATTTTTCAAGCGACCTGGTGACTCCCACGGGACCAGCCCCGGGTCCCCCGCCTCCGTGAGGGGTCGCGAAGGTCTTGTGAAGATTAAGATGGAGAATGTCAAACCCCATGTCGCCAGGCCGGACCTTTCCCAGTAGAGGGTTGAAATTTGCCCCGTCGTAGTAGAGAAGCCCACCAGCCTTGTGGATGATTTTCGCAATCTCGAGAATGTTCCTCTCGAAGATTCCCAGAGTGTTGGGATTTGTAATCATGAGCCCAGCGGTACGGGGCCCTGCAACGTTTGCTAATTCTTCGAGATCGACCATTCCTTCAGAGTTTGAGGGGACCACGACTACCTTGAAACCGGCCATCGCCGCGCTGGCCGGGTTTGTGCCATGTGCGGAGTCGGGCACGATCATCTCTGTCCTCTTCTCTAGCTCATTCTTCGACCTGTGGAAGGAGCGTGTAATCAGACAGCCCAAGTACTCGCCGTGGGCTCCGGCAGCAGGCTGAAGTGTCATCCTGCTCATTCCCGTTATCTCCGCAAGCATTCTCTCGAGGTGAAACATGAGGGCGAGTATTCCTTGGACGGTGGACTCGTCTTGCTCCGGGTGGAGCTTCTCGAGCTTCGCTGTCTGAACGGCCAGCTCCGATGACTTTGGATTGTACTTCATGGTACAACTTCCGAGGGGGTAGATGCCTAGGTCTGGGGAGTAGTTCTCTTGGGAGAGTCGGACAAAATGACGTACAACTTCGGGTTCTGAGACTTCAGGGAGAGGAGGAGCACCGTTTCTGCGAAGTGAGCTCGGTACCAACTTCATGACGTTTCCGGACGCATTCATCTCGACCTCGCTTGGTCTCATCGGGAGGTGGCCTATCTTCCCGGGCTGCGACCTGTCTATGATCAATGGTTCGTCCCATCTAGCTTGGCGATACATGGTCTCTAGCTTCTCACAAACTTCTCCATTGTGGCTCGAAGCTTGTCTATCGCTTCGGGGCTGTGAGTCTCAGTTACGCACATCAACGAGCTCTGACCAAGCTCTGGAAAGTCGTTGACGAGATTCTTCCCTCCGTGTATCCCTGCCGAGAGCAGATCCTGGTTCATCTTGGCAATGGTGTGATGGGGGTTCTCAAGTGTGACTACGAACTCCTGATAGTGCTGTCCAGTGAATCTTGGGATCAATGTTCCTGGTAATTCGTGGAGCTGCTTGATCGCATAGTTTGTCTTTACCAGAATAGTCTCGAAAAGCTGTGACAGACCCCTGGGTCCTAGTAGTGAGAGATAGGCTGCTGCTCCAATGCCGAGGAGGGCCTCATTGGTGCATATGTTCGAGGTCGCTTTTTCTCGCCGAATATGTTGTTCTCTGGTCTGGAGGACCATGCTGAACGCCCGGTTCTTACCATCCACCGTAGTCGTCATGCCGATGAGTCGTCCGGGCATTTGTCTGAGAAGATCATCTCCTTTGCAACCGATAATTCCAAGGCCCGGGCCCCCGAAATTCATCTCTGAGGAGATAGACTGTCCTTCGGCTACGACAATGTCTGCACCATAGTCTCCTGGAGGCTTGAGTCCGCCTAAAGATATGGGGTCGAAGCCAATGATCGAAAGGGCTCCTTTCTCGTGGCATAGCGAAGGAACGCTGACCGCGTTGGGATCTAGGATTCCGAAGAACGAGGGGACCTCGCACAGAACAGCAGCGGTTTCTTTGTTGACCTTGGCTTTCAGGTCGTCGAGGTCGAGGCATCCTGTTTCATCGTCTATGCCGAAGGTTTCGATTCTGATGCCTACAGGCTCCGTGTAGTTACGGAGTACGGAAAGCTTGTCGGGGTGTAGACTTCGGGGGACTAGAATCTTGTAGCGGCTTGTTACTCGGACTGCCATTCTTGCCGCCTCTCCGAGGGCTGTAGATCCGTCGTAGAGAGACGAATTTACCGCGTCTACTCCCGTCAGGTCGCGGATCATTGATTCAAATTCGAAGAGGGCTTGGAGGAGTCCCTGGGAGATTTTCCTGCTCCTAGGAACATGTCATAGTCGGCGGCGGACTTGTTCTTGCTCAGCAGCTGTTCAATTTTCGACCGGACTTCTTGTTCCGGGTAGAATCCATCAACTTTCAGCGGCCGGTTGAGCAGCACCTCCCTTGGAATATCAGAGTAGAGTTCGTCTATGGTCGCGACTCCGATCGCTTCCAGCATCTTCATCCTCAGCTCTTGACTCGTGTTTGGAATGAATGGATGAGACTTGGACATGATGACTGTACCGGCGTTCACGATTTTGACTACTGATAATCCTTCCTTCAGAGTACTGTTGTTTTATAGTCGGCATGAGATCGACGCCCGGCATGGCATCGCTCGACTGGGACACGATCGCAATCCTGGTCGCGCTGGGAGCGTTTCCTGTATCCTTAGCTCTCACTCGTTTCTTCATGTACTGGAACTCTGCTCACGGCATAGTCGGGATCGATGTCCACAAACTGGCTCGGCCGAAAATTCCGGAAATGTGCGGCGCGGCCGTCCCGATCACGCTGATCGTGTTTGCCGTGATCTACTGTCTCATGACCGGAGCAAACTGGATACTATTCACCGCGTACTCCCTCGTCGTCGGGCTTACTGCGCTGGTGGGAGCTCTGGATGATAGACTCAAGCTGCGGGGGATATTCAAGCCTCTTCTCACACTCTTCTGTGGGCTCCCCCTCTTAATACTCGGCCTGGAGTTTCCCGGCCAGGTGTACGATCCGACTCTACGAGTCCCCTTTTTTGGAGGATACCATCTTCACATAATCTATCCTCTAACTATTCTCATCGTCATATCGGTGACGTCGAACACGGTCAACATGCTCGACCCTCTCAACGGGTCCATGTCCGGAGGCATATCGATAGTCTCCGGAGGCTTACTCATCGGACTGCTGCTGACGGGCGGAAATTCTTCTAGCATCTTTCTTTACGCGAGCCTCTTGTTCTCTCTCCTGGGTTTCTTCTACTACAACCGTTTCCCGTCTCGGGCGTTCTCCGGGAATGTGGGCCAGCTGTCGATAGGCGCGTCGCTAGGAGCCTTAGCGATTCTTGGCAGAACGGAGATTGCAAGTATTGTGGCGATGTTTCCCAACATTCAGAATTCGTTCTTCTTCCTGTCGCGAATTCGCCGGTTCACGGAGCATAGGGAGTTGAAGGCTCGTCCGACGAGGCTCTTGGTCGATGGCCGGCTGGCGTCGTCGGAGGACCCTGCGGCTCCGTTGACACTTGTACGGACGCTCGTGGCGGGGAGCCCGGCGAAGGAGGAGGAGATTGTCTCGGATATCTGGGGTCTCTTCCTCGCCTCGACGAGCCTGGCGGTGATCACGCTCTTCTTGATGGGGGTCATGCTCTGAACAAGCGGGTCGTTGCGTATCAGCTGGGAATCTTCGTGACCCAGTGGGCGCTGATGATTCTCGGCTTTGGTATCCTGACTAGAATTGTTGCTCCTTTGAGGCTGGTAGCGTTAAATCTGCCATTTGGGTCATACTTCGATGCGAGTGTGAAGGCGCTTGTGGCTCTAGCCCTTTCGGCTATCTGGCTGTTCATGTGGGATCGGCAGGTCAGGTACTATTTTTATCGTCGTCGCGGATGAGAGTCGTCGTTGTGATTGAGAGGCATCCTCGATGGAACGTCTCGAACTATCAATCGATAAAGTATAGCGAGCAACCCTCGCGACAGCCCAGAGAAGCCAAACGTATCTTATAAAAAATCGTTCAGAATAGGCCCTGATCAGCGATCCGGGAGGGGGATCCCACTGGGCACCTTATTCACGCTTGGAGGGCCCTCGCCAGCACTTACTGGAAAACGCCAAACAGCCTGTTCTGCGCGACAAACCGATAGTCTCGCCCAGAACAGTTCCAGAGAGCGAGTGACCGCCCTCCAGGATTTAGAAATAAAAAAATTCCCGCGACGCAAAAGCGCTCTTTGGAGTACAACCGTTCGATGAAATCCAGAGTGGTGGTTCTTGCAGATCCGTTCTATAGTGGTTCTACGGCCTTCCAATGGTTTCCTCTGACCATCGTGAAGCCCATGTCAGTGTTCTTTGTGAACCATAGGTCGGCGGGGAGAGCGTTCGTCTTCGAACAGTGCGGTATCTCCTCGCCCAGCGCTAGCCTCGAGGCGAGCCAAGGAAAGTTCCATTCTGGGTGCGCGAGCTTTAATGAGGCCAGCGTGAGATAGTGGACGTTCGTTGTGAATCTACAGTTGATCTCGGTCGGGCACGGAACCCTGTCCGAATCTTCTTTGAGGTCGACGCAGAAGATCCCATGCGGCGATTTTGATACCGCATGGATTGCTTCTAGGGCCTTGCTGTTGACTGTCGAGGAGTGAACTACACGGTTGAGTTTCGAGGTGCCACCCGTTCCTATGAGCCGGTGGCCCACCCAGCTCAGCCGTTCCCGGATCATCGAAGTGACAAGGACGCCATGATTCCAGATGGACATGAAACAATAGTCGCGCCCAGGAAGATACTCCTCCGCGATGAAATCTGTCTTGATGCCCTGATCCCAGTGAAAGCGGACCCAATTCTCGACGGTACTCGCGTCTGAGGCTCTGCAGCTTAGGAGACCTCCTGCTCCTTCTCGTGCCCTGATCCAACAAGGATACTCCAGGGCGGCGATTCTCTGATGGACTGACGCATCATTCGCGGATAAGACGACGGGTTCTCTGCGCAGACTCGTCTTATGCCAGATCATGAGAGTCTCGAACTTGTCCAGGCAGTTGGACACAGCTTTCTTGTCCGGGAGGAAGATCTTCGCGTGCAGTTTCTCCCTCTCCTCCGAGACCCGTCTGACTTCCGGATCCGGCTGTGGGAATACGGCGTCGATTCGCTCCTTCTCTATCACCTTGTTAAGAGCGATCAGATAGTTTCGTTTGCCAGCGGTGGGCAGATGGTATGCACGGTCTATCCAGAGATTGAGCTGGAGGCTCGTCCGGTCGGAGTCGGTTCCTGCTAGAAGTGTTGTCCTGCCATCCTTGCTCATTCTGAGGCTCCAGCAGACGTTGTGACCAGCACTTCCTCCAGCTCCTGTGACGAGTAGGCTCTTCGAATCCAACCCCAGCCAATGATGGCGTGGTTGGAGAGGAACTAATAAGTAATGGAAGTTGGAGCCTCGCGTTTGTCGTCAAGGAAGCTTAATGGTTTCGACTGATGAGATTCCTCGTCGTAGCCCTTCTCCTGCTGACATTAGTCCTCGTGGCTCTACCCAGTCCCGCTGGCGCTACCTCACCTTCCACATGTACAACGAGCGTTTGCAAAACCAGTATCACACGGACAATTGCAACAAACAGTTGGGGCGTTACGGTCGTATCCGACAGGGTTGTCCTGAACAGCACCTCTCTCGTTTCGCATCTTACAATCGGGGTTCCTACGAGTGTCAGCAACGATCTTCGCTCCTGGCAGGCGAATGACACGAGCGGCGCGAACCTCCAGGTCTCTATCTCGGCATCGAACGCGACCTTCACAAGCCTGGATGTCCTATTTCCGTCGTTGAAGGAAAATTACACTTTCGCGCTTAGCGCCGTCTACTGGGGACTGCTTACTTATAGTACGAGTGCTAGCAGCTACAGCTTCAACATTAACCCTTTTCCAGTGATAGACAAGACATACAATGCAACTGTGGACACGACTTTCACCTACACTGGCGGCTGGTCTTCCCCAAGGATTACTTCCCCCTTTGATGATACCCTGCAGAGTCAGGCGTACACTGTGCTGAGCCTGAATCCGTTCAACACGACTGTCTGGAAGATAGCCTTCTCGTCCGCGAGTTCCCAGAACATCTTTGCCGTATCAGCCGGGAGAACCATAACTATCACACCTTCGGGTTCCGTCCAAATCACTGACGGTTACAATCTGACAAATCTAGGTCCGACAGTGTCATCGATAGCCTTCACCGTTCCGAAGGGAGTATCGAGCATCTTTGAGGACTATGTTCTCGGGCTTGAAATTGACCAACCCTCCACAACCCCGACACCCACGCTGAACCCTGATGGTACGAGCACGGTAACTTTCACACCCAGCTTCGGTTCCCTACCCTTCAATCAGTCAGTCAAAGCAAAGATCTCATACACACTCTCCCCGAGCACCTACATCTCTTCGGGATCGCTTGGAACCTTCACCCTCAAGTCTGCCCTGTTCAACAATGTCCAGTTTTATGCTCCGACCCTTCAGGCCAAGATTGTCACCCCGATGGGTTTCAGGTTGAACTCGATCACCGGACAGACACCTCAGGCTTCTGGGAGCCAGATGCTGTTCCTAACGAACAATGCTAGTCCGCTGAGCAATCTGGATTTCTCGTTGACCTACCAACTGGATCCTTTCTGGGCGAGTCTTAGCCCATTGAGCTGGGCCGCACTGGTCGAGCTAGCTCTCGCGGGAAGTGTCATCGCGGTCTGGAAGGGTCCCGGAGCAGGTGCCGCGTTGGGAGTTCCCGTGCAACTCATCACGAAGTTTGTCGACTTGTACGATGAAAAGTCGTCGATGCGGCTCGAGTCCGACAAGATGGAGGAGGATGTTGCTAGGGGAGCGTTGAACAGGTTTGACTACAAACAGCGGAGGCGGTCGCTCGACCGACGCTTGAACGAGATAGAACAGGCCTTGGCTCCCGTCAAGAGAGACCTGTCCTCGGTCACCCCACGATATCAGGACCTTGTCAAAAGGATTGAGAGGGCCGAGGCTGAACTGCAGGTGACGAGAACGACCTCGGCTGACCTGAAGAACCAGTACAGGGGCGGTAAAATGTCCCGAGACCTCTACGAGTCGCTCAGCTCTGACCTCGCCCGCCGGAAGGAGAAGGCACAGCAGAGCATCGATACTGCAATAATTAATCTGCGTGAGGAGATCCGATAGGCTCCTCCCGGTCCGTAGATTTGAGACTCAACATCGACGAGTATAGTCCATGGATCTCTCGAGAACTCGACAAGACTCTACGCCCGACGAGGTCGAAAGCGTCGAAATTGGTCGATGAAGCGGCCCGGGCGTTGGACGAAGGTCGGGGCTTCTATGATGGGCTGGCACGGAAGGGGGAACGGGATATGGCCTCCAAGAAGGACGCCGCCTCGTACCGGGCGGCTCGTGTCATTGGCCACGCGGGCCAGCAGGCTGCTGCGAGCCTCAGAGACATTCAGATCCCGGCCGAGGTCAGCTGGGAATCGTTGAAGGTCTTGAAGGACGGGCTCTCCTCCGCGAGTAGATCAATCAGAAGTCTTCGAGATTCCGCTTCCAGAGAGTTGTCGGGGTTCTACCTCCTCGACCAGCGCTCTTTCAGTGGGACCCTAGATAGAGTTGCGAGGAGTGCTGAGCGATTGTCAGCGTTTCTTGATGGTGAGGGCGCATATTTGCAGAGGGTGAAGACGATGACCGGGATCATCGAAAGTATCGAGGCTGCGAGGAGAGAGCTCAAGCAGAGGCTCGACGACTCGGCCTCGTTAGCGAAGGAGCAGGCACAGGTCCAGGCATCCATCAAGGAGCTGATTGCGCGGGTAGACGAGCTGACGGCGAAGGGTGATCTTCACGAGGTATTGGAGATTGAGAAGGAGCTCCGGAAAGAAGGCCGGGCTTTCCGTGGAGAGACCCTTGCGCATCTAAAGAGACCATTGCGGAGACTCGGGGATCTTTCGCAGAGGGGGGATCTTGCAATGGGACCGGACGAGAGAGAGGCCTTGTCCAAGTTCATAGAGTCGCCATACAAGAGCTTCCTGTCTCACAAGACAGGCCAGTACCTTGCGTCGATACTGGAGAATATGAGGAGAGCTATTGATTCCGGCAAGATGGAGTTCAAGCCCAAGAAGACCGGCCGGGTGTCTGCGCAGCTGAAGCAGCTGACCGGTACTTCTCACCTTGGCGAGAAGCAGGAGAAGGGGAGGCGGCTGTTGGCGAGGCGGCGTGAGCTTCTGCACAATCCACAGGTC
Organism: archaeon 13_2_20CM_2_53_6; assembly: GCA_001915065.1. Classification (GTDB taxonomy): domain Archaea; phylum Thermoproteota; class Bathyarchaeia; order 40CM-2-53-6; family 40CM-2-53-6; genus 40CM-2-53-6. The sequence goes on from MNDT01000009.1 coordinate 12,186, forward strand.
AAGGAGATGTATCAGTGGCGGAAGGGTCTGTTGTTGAAGATCGAGGAGGCTAGGAGACAGGAGCAGGATGTGGAGGAAAGAATGCGATCTGTGGCCTCCATGGCAGATGCGCTCAACAGGCGTCTTCAGGAGCTGTTGAGGCTGGCTGAGACGAAGACCCGGGAGTATGTGGGAAGAGAAGTCGAACTGGAAAGAACATGACAAGCCGGCCTTCCAAAGAGCACTTTTGCGTCGCGAGGAGCAACTGCTTTTCAGATTTTGAGCGGAGGATTTTGCCAGGCGCCTTGTTTTCCCGGCGAGTCTAAAGATTCGGGGCGCAGAATGGGCTTGTCAAGGGTCGTCGAAAGCGCGGGTTAAGCGGAAGAGAATCGCGCAGAAACCGGATGACCCATCCAGATTCGCCATCCGGGCTTGTTCCAGGCGATTTCCTAGCAAGGATCGCACTCCATAGAGCACGTTTGTGTCGCGGGAATTTTTTTATTTCTAAATTCTGGAGAGCGGTCTCTCGCCGTCTGGAATCGTTTTGGGCGAGATTATTAGTTTGTCGCGCAGAACTCGCTGTTTGACGTTTTTCAGTAAGTGTTGGTGAGTGCCCTTCAAACGTGAACAAGGTGTTCAGTGGGACCCCCCTCCCCAACCGCCGATCAGGGCTTATTCTGGACGATTTTTCGTGCGCTCTTGAGTCTTTCGCAGGACCGAGAGAAACATGTTCTCAGTCAGCTTACCCGTCTGGGTGTTTCGAGGGCTCGGATGATACGAGCATATGATAAGCGGGATTCCTTTGCCGAGCCTTATCACTCTCCCGTGTCGGAAGCCCGCGAGTGGTGGCTTAAGATTATACTTGTTTCGAATCGTTCTCATGACCGCGTTGAATGCGAACAGTCCCAGGCATAGAATTGCGTCCAGTTGTTTTAGTGAGTCTATCTCGGCTGCGAGATATGTCGAGCAGTTCGAAGTCTCTTCGGGGGTTGGCTTGTTCTCGGGAGGGGCGCACTTGACTGCGGCTGTCACGTAGACATTCTTCAGCTTCAACCCGTCGTCTATGCTACGTGAGAGAGCCCGGTTGGCGAAACCGGTCTTGTACAGAGTGTTGTAGAGAAAATCTCCGCTACGGTCTCCTGTGAAGACTCGGCCCGTGCGGTTACCGCCATGAGCGGCAGGAGCCAAACCTACGATCAGCAATGAAGCGTTCGGGTCCCCGAAGCCCGGGACAGGCTTGCCCCAGTAATTCCATCCTAGAAATTCCTTTCTCTTTTTTCGAGCGACTTCTTCACGGTACCGGACTAGACGCGGGCATCGTCGACAATCGACTACCTGGTTCCTGACTTTGAGTAGTAGATTCGCGGAGGATAGGCTCGGACCCGCTATTTCTTGGGTTGTTGGAATTTCCATGCTTCGAGATTCTCTTGGATAGCTGAAACCCACGCCAGCGCCGTGTCTTCCGGAACTGTCAGGAGCACCTTTCCAATATGCTTACAGAGTTGTCGGGTTTCGATCGATCGTTCCCAGTCGCCGCAGTCGTGAAGGATTGTCTTTGACCCCATGTCCATTTTGAGAGTGTAGTCTCTAACCTTAGCGTTGATGATCTTAGGGTTAGCCTCTATGACCTTCACGTCGTCATCAGGAATAGTGAAAGACCTTGCGAGACGCGTCTCGCCCATTAGCGTTCCAAGCAAGTCTACCAGTTTTGCCCGGTCTTCGCCTCCCCTCGTAAATTCTCCCAGCCCCACGGGCTTCTCCTTCGCCTGTTTCAGATAGGTTCTGGCATGCTTGAGCGCCTCTTCCTGCGCGAGTGTGAGCCTGTCCAGCATCTTCAGGATACTTAGCGCGTTTTCCACTGCGTATCCATGAAAGTGGTTGTTGAAGTAAGCGTAGGTGGTCTTGACTGAGCCTTCGACCTCCTTCACTTTCGGAACCCAATCGGTCAACTCCTTCTCAGTGTAATGATAGTCGTACCACGGTCTCTGGCCCCGCCCGTGCCAGCGCATGTAGGCAAAGTCGGCCGTCACATGCACATCGGGTGGCAGTAGTAGTTCGTCCACAATTGTGTAGGCGACATTGTATTTCGAGAGAGTCCTCCAAGTCTCGTCTCGGATCCAAGATTTGTGTCGGAATTCTATCGCATACTTGAAACCGTGAGGAAGGAGCGAGAGGAATTCTTCTAGATGGTTAGGATCATACTTGTATCTCGGAGGTAGCTGGATGAGGAGACAGCCGAGCTTGCCACTGTTGTTCAGCGGAAGCATCAGATTCGCGAACCTATCCAGTTCCTCTTCCAACGGTTTCCCGAGCGCGTCGAGTCGCTCGTGGGTTATTGTCTGCGGAAGTTTGGCGTTGAATACGAAGCTACGCGGGGAATATCTGTCCCATCCTATGACCATCCCCTCTTTAGGGAAAGCGTAGAACGTAGAATCTATCTCCGCCGTCTGGAATATCTTGCTGTAGAATCCGAGCTTGCTTTCGCTAGACGTCGGGTAGAAGACTCCGACCCATTCCGCATACGACCAGCCGGAAGTCCCTATGAGGAAACGGCTCGTGTTCGTTAACCTCTACACTTAGTAACCCCAACGGAATGGATTCTTGAAGATATGTCTCAAATCCTCATAGGCGCGGGAGGCTGGGCCTACTTCAAGCTCCCGGGAATAGATAGCCTCGAAGCCTACTCACAGGCGTTTGACTTTGTCGAACTAAACAGCAGCTATTACGAGCTTCCCGCTAATTCCTCAGCGTCTGACTGGCGAAAAAGAGTCCCACCCGACTTTCGTTTCTCGTTGAGATGCCCGAGGATAATTGTCGATTCTTATGGCCTAAAGCTCCTCCCGGGAGCCCGTGGGCATCTGGAGAGACTCGAAGAAGTTTGCAGGACTCTTGAAGCAGAGGTTATGACGGTTCTCATCGGTGCCAGTTCACCGGTTGAAGAGAGTGAGCTTTCAGTGAGGCTCAGAGAATTTCTCGGAACGTTCGATGCTGATGAGACGGTTGTGGCCGTTGAATTCAGAGGGGTGAGACCATCGAAGGAGGTTTTCGACATAATGAAAGAGTCCGGAGCGGTTCATTGTGTCGATCTCTCAAGTGATGAACCCCGGTACCAAAGCAGGCTCCTCTACAGCCGGCTGTTTGGGAACGGAGAAGCGAACGTCTACGAATTTGATGATGGAGAGTTGAAAGAGATTAGGAAGAAGGCCTCTGAGCCAAAGTTCGAGAAGAGCATCCTTGCCTTCCACGGGGTCCGCATGTACAGGGACGCTGGTCGAGTTAAATCATTCATTGAGAAAGGACTCTTTCCCAAGATAACAGGTGGAGTCGGAGTTGACTCGATCAGAGAGGTCCTGAGCGAAGACGCCCGATTTCCAACCAACAAGTCTAACCTCTTGAAGGATCAAGGATGGAAAGTCTTTCAAGAAACCGGGGAAGTGAGAAAAATATCCACTGTTCTAGAGAAGCTCCCAGATGGAGAATACAATAGCTTGGATGACCTTCTAACTCAGCTGCGAAGCCAGCAAGGTCTCCTTTCGCCGAAGTGAATAGTCTCACTTCTCGACTGGGAAGCTTTTTCGAGCAGACCATTCATGCCATGATCCAATGTAGTTCTTGACATTCCTGTATCCAAGTGATCGGAGGGCATAGAATGCGGCTGCCGCGCGGGCTCCCCGATGACAGTACGTAACCACAACCTTATCCCTGCTCAATCCCTTCTCTCTCAGAACATCTGCGATTTCGGACCCCGTCTTGAATCTCTCTCCATCATAGAGAAAGTTTGTCCACTCAAACCATCGAGCACGAGGGATTCGTCCCCGGCGTTCGTCGCAGTCTCGGCCTTCCTTGCCCGTGAACTCTCCTTCGCTTCGCACGTCCAAGACCAGAGCTGACCGAGGCGAGCGAACCTCGTCCGCGGTCGCGAGAAGTCTCGAGGCAGGTTTGACTTGGAAGGTCTTCGGTTCTGGTTCTACAATCCTATTTTCAATAGGGTAGCGGGACTTGCACCACGCCTTGAATCCCCCTTCAAGGAGGCGTACCTTGCCTGCTCCCGCGTATTCGAGCATCCAACCGACCCTTGCCGCGCGCATTCCGAACCCTGATTCGTAGACAACCATCGTCTCCTTCCCTGTGAGCCCCATGTTTCCCAGCTTCGTAGCAAGATCGTTCTGAAACTTCTGAAGCCCTCTACGATTTGTACCGGGAACGAAGTAGTGGAAGAGGTCCGCGTGTATAGCTCCAGGAATGTGTGACTTTCGGTAGGCGCCTCTTGATCTAGCGTCCAAGATTGAGAGATTCTTTGAAGAACGGTGATGTTCCAACCAGGCATGGCTGACTGTTACTTTCAGTTCTTTCTCGTATCCTCGGCTATTCTTGCTGTAGAATCTGGACCTCGCATGTTGCCAGCTGTTTGAACCTGTGCGCGTCTTGTTCGGAGCCGACAATCGCTCCATAGTGCATGGGTATGGCGAGCTTAGGCTCCACCATCCTTGCCGCTTGAGCCGCCTCTTCCGCGTTCATCACATATGTTCCGCTCACTGGGAGAAGGGCGACGTCTGGTTTGAGTCCCTTCATCTCCGGAACGGCATCCGTGTCGCCGGCGTGATAGATTCTCACTCCCTTCATTCCGATTATGAATCCCACCTTTCCATCTTCTTTCGGATGGAAGACCTTGCCAGGTTCACGGAACTTGTTCAGGTTGTACGCGGGAACGAGCTCGATCGAAATATCCCCGATCTTCAGCTTGTCGCCAGGCTTTGCAACCTTGACCTCTTTGACTTTGAGGCTTGCGAGCTCCTTTTTGACCGCCGGGATCGTCACTATGGTCGTATTCTCATTGACGACCTTCTTAATATCGTCCAATGAGAGGTGGTCAAAGTGTTCATGAGAGATCAGGAGAATGTCAGCCTTGTCTGAAATGGATCGGAGTTTGAAGGGATCAATGATTATCGTCTTCCCGTTCTTGATTCGGAACGAGTCGTGACCGAGCCAGCTTATCTTCAAACCATGATAATCAAACATCTGATTCAGCCAGAGCTATGACACCCAGTTTTTGATAATTAAGCCTTCGAAGATACAGTAAATTGACGCCACGACAAGGTCCAAGAATAGTCATAAATCAATGCTAGAGCCTCTAGGCCCTAATGAATCTCCATGACGTGATCATCATAGGCTCCGGATCCGCCGGCTATACCGCCGCGATCTACTCATGTAGAGCTGGAAGGAAGACCTTGCTCCTTGCCGGTTCCATTCCAGGCGGACAATTGATGATCACATCCGATGTGGAGAATTTTCCAGGCTTCCCCCAAGGTATCCTTGGACCAGAACTGATGGAAAACCTGCGCAAGCAGGCCGAGAGATTTGGGCCGGAGATAATATACGACGATGTGTCGAAAGTCGATTTCAACTCGCAACCTTTCACGGTCACCGCGGGCATGCACAGCTATCAGGGCAGGACTGCGATAATTGCCACCGGTGCGAACGCAAAATGGCTTGAGATCCCCTCCGAAACAAAATTCAAGGGGAAAGGAGTGTCGAGCTGCGCGACCTGCGACGGCTTCTTCTTCAAAGACAAGGAAGTCGCAGTCGTAGGCGGAGGGGATACTGCTATGGAAGAGGCGTCGTTTTTGGCGAATATCACCCGGAAGGTCACGATCATCCATCGGAGGGACAAGCTACGGGCCAGCCAGATCATGCAGGACAGAGTGATGAATAATCCCCGAATCCAGTTTGCTTGGGATTCTCAGGTGCGAGAGATTCTGGGGGATCAGAAGGTCAGCGGAGTCCGACTTGAGAATGTGAAGAGTGGTAAAGAAACTAAGTTAACAGCCGATGGCGTCTTCGTCGCCATTGGCTATGAGCCTAACACACAGGTCTTCAAAGGAATCATCGATCTCGATGAGAAGGGATACGTTGTGACGAAGACCGAGACTGAGACCAATGTTCCAGGAGTCTTCGCGGCAGGCGATGTAAGGGACCATAGGTACAGACAGGCAGTCACCGCCGCTGCTGATGGCTGCAAAGCCGCAATGGACGCTGATAGATTCCTGGCAGAACATTACAAGGGCTAGGGGGGCCTCTCCGAAGAATGAAGTGTCCCAAATGCGACTTACAGCTTGACTTTGAAGGACGGTACATTGTGCGGGAAGATTTCGAGGCTGGAGCTCCCGCGCAGATACGTGACATGGAGGTCTGGAAGTGTGATAACTGCGGGTCCTACTACGAGGCTAGCCGGAGTGGCCAGCCGGTACCGATACGCTTCATGCAGAGCCTTTTCAAACGACTAGAATGAATTCCTACGCAGTTGTTGAAGCCCGTTCAGTAAGAAGGAATATGGGAATGAGAAAGATCAGGCTCAAGCCTGCGCCGCCCAGCCATGCAGCAGAGTAGCTGGAAGATCTCGCTAGGTATGAGAATATGATTGGGGGCCAGACTGAGCCGGTTAGGGAGATACAGTTCACCCAGCCGATCGTGAGACTCTCATATTCTCTCTCTACCCCACTCAGGTCCTTCGCAGCAGCAAAAGCCACGGTGGAGGCCGGTCCGACGGCTATACCTCCCACAAAAGCACCTAGTGAGGCCGCGTAGAGAGTGGGTACTGAGCAGGCGATAAGAGCGGCCACCATCCCTAAGCCAGAAGTTACGAGTAGTCGCCTGGGCTTCTTCAGACGATCGTAGAGTCGCCCTCCCCACAGCGAAGTTATGATCGGAAGAATCACTACGAGTGAAGCGACAAATCCTGCGGTTGCTGCAACTTCTCCGAGGTCCGATTGCAGGTAGAACACCATGAAGCTAGAGATGAGGACGCTGCCCATGTTGGAACCCAACGCCGCGAGCCCCAACAGAACCAAATTTCTATTCCTCAAGATTCGTCTCAGTCTATCGGTGGATAGTGTGAATCGATTGTCTCTCTGATCCCTAGGGACAAGGGCGATAATCAGGAGTCCGGTAAGCAACCCAAGCCCACCGCTCAGAACAAGGCTGGGACGCCAGCCTGTAACGGAGGCGATGAGAATCCAGCCGAACAATCCGAGTAGCCCTCCCACATCGAAGGCAGAGTTGATGAGACCCGCGCCAACGCCCGACCTACCGCCCAGAAACCTTGTCGCCAGCACTACAGCAGGCGAGAATACTAGAGCCATTCCAGAGCCTACAATGAAGCGTAGAACCACGACCTCGGGAAGAGACGTTGAGACAGAAGTGGCCAGTACGGCTAGGGACGAGACTAGCATGCCAGTTGTTACGGTATTCTTTGGACCCCACTTGGCGGCGAGGACTCCTCCTGGGACCTGCATCAAGCCCACACCAAGATAGAAGCTAGAGGTTAGCGTGCCCAGCCCTGAGACTCCGCTGTTGAGGTCAGAACTCATTAGGTAGAAGAGAGCGCCTATGTTCAGCCAATTTACCGCATACACGACTCGAGCCGCGACAAGGGACGCGACGGCCCATCTTTCAACTGGCTGAGCAGACAAGCGCGTTCGGTTCGATTATTGGCCCTCTTTTGTAATGCTTTGGCTCGCGATTTCCGAAGCCTAGCCTACGTGGGCTAGTAGGGAATGTGTAAGAATCGAAAGAGCCTCACGCAGTTGTTCACGGCTGATTTTCCTGAATTGTCACGGTGGCGGAGGAGGCCTATCGTGGCGTCAACGGTTGTGTCTAACTTACTAGCCGGTTCGTTTCTCGGGTTGGTTTCTGGCGAAGACCGTGAGATTCCTCGTACTTTGACGTCTTGTCGATGTCTAGTTCCATTAGCTGGACCGTAGCCTTCTTGATAATGCCGAAGATTTCCTCCAGTTCTCGCTGTTCGAAGTCTTTGAGTGACAGATTTCCTATCCACTGCATCCAGCCTTGCATGCTCTTCGCCAGAGTGGAACAGCACAGACCAATGCCGTACACGATGTCGAGCCTGTCTTTGGGGTCAAGATCACTGATTCGTTTAACTCTGTTACGGGCCTCTTCGACCCACGACTTAGGTTCATCCGCTAATTCCATATTGTTTCTCTTCTTTTGGATCTAGTTCGAACCCTCGCTTGACATAGTCCTAGGAACGTCGATTGGAACTGTCTTGCTCCGGTCCGGATGAACAGTCCACGCTAGAGTCAATATTAACGTTACTTGTAACGTTGAATACACAAAACGAGTTACCGGCACGCCACAAATAGCTAGAACCTGCCCCTCTCCTAACCTTGACTGTGTCTCATACATCTCTGTATGTACGCTGTCATCTGAATTGGCAGGAAGAAGTGCGTTATAGATGCGGGGGGCCCTAGGGTGTGACCGCGGACCATGATTCAAGCCTAGTTGGGAATCTCACTTAGGATCGTCTCTATTGGACGGATCGAAATCACGTAGCTGATTCTTGAAAAGATGAGCCCGAGGAATGCTGTCGCAAAGAGAGGCAGTGGTGCGAGAATAGACGGCAAGGAGAGGCCCAGTCTGAAAGTCAGTAGCAGTGTTACCACGAATGCGACCGACATCAGGCCCATGATGATAATTCCCACGATCGATCCGATGATTGAACCCGCTATTGTGACGAACCTTGGCCTGGGACCCTCGGAAAAATCGGCATAGCGACTGCCCACAGCTATTCCAAGGCTGGACTCCGCGAGTACTACCGTCAGTCCGAGGCCCGAGAAGACGAAGGCGTCGAGGATCGCTAGATGAAAGACCAGTACGGCTAGCGCCAGTCCTAGGACGAGGCCGATCATCGCTATGACGGATGTGAACATGATCTTAGTCTTCGCGATCATTCTTGCGCCGACTGGCAGGGATCCGATGTTCCATAGTCTTCCTCCTTCCTGTCCGATCGACGTTATTCCGAGAAACAACGCTCCCAGACCGACACCGAATAGGAGGGGTCCTGCTAGGAGTATGGGGTTCACCGCTACCGGTGGTGTGGTCGTCGAGGACGGTGCTGGGGAGAAGACTACTGGAAAGAGCACCATCACGGGGAGTATTAGTGGAATTGCCATCAGCCGAACGACTTCCTTGCGGCGCGTTGCTGAACGGAGTTCGCGTCTCAGCAGGGCGATGGACAGACTGCTGAGACCTAGCCATCGGAGCTTGCTGATTCCCGAGAGGGAGCCCGAACTTGAGAAGTGCAGTGAAGGTGGGGCAGTTATCCAGAAACGCGCTCGTAGGAACAGTGCGATGTATGTTAGGACGAAAAAGAATCCGAGACTAAGGAGCGAGTAGATTGTAGAGGAGAGCAGATCTGATCCGAGTAGGCTGGTTATACTCAAGGTCGGCCAGAATACTGGAACGGCGACTGTTGCCGCGATGTCGCCGACGAGGGTGCTGATAATTCTCACGACTAGGAAGCCGCTGAACAATGCTTGTGTGAACACTAGCACGAGGACGACCCCGAGTATGCGCATCACTATCATCGCCCTCCCACCGATCCTACTGAACGCGGACGATGCGCGTGCGAGAAGACTTCTCAGAATCTCGACGCCTACGGAGCCGATGAGGGTTGCAACCAAGCTGATTCCGATCAGAAGCACGAACGCGTCTGCATTTCCTGTCAGGAAACCGATCGGGAGAGCGTAGCCAAGGACGACAGCGACCAGAGGCGAGTAGGTGTAGCTGGTGGAGAGAGTTGATGCTAGCACGTACTCTGAGGGTGTTATTGGAAGCCAGTTGATCGCGTCCGTCGTCTCTGACTCGGTTGACGCGTTCAACTCCCACAGCAGTCCCATGGAGAAGAAGAACCCGATCAGGAAGATCGGAATGCCGCCTAAGATTGTGAAGACGATCTGGGCTACAGCTGTTGCATCAGTGCCTGACGAGGTCAAGATCGAGATGGTTACCCATCCAAGGCCAAGGCCAAATACGAACAACCCGATTCCAATGAGAGCGATAATGACTGGCCGGGCGGTGATGCTATTTGTTACGAATGAGCGTCTCGTACCGCGGAGCCGTGAGATCATCAAGATCTTGGCAAACTTCAGCAGGACGCGGGCTCTCATCTGATCAGAGCCTCAACGATATCCTCGACCCCTTTGGTTCCTGTCAGTTTCAGGAACACATCTTCCAGCCCAGACCCCGGAAGGCCAGCCTTTTCTCGCAATTCCTCGGCAGTGCCTTCAGCCAGAACACGCCCGTTCTGGAGAATGGTTAGACGATGACAAATCGCCTCGGCGATCTCCAATATGTGAGTGCTGAAAACCGTCGTGACGCCCTCTCGAGCAAGGCTGTGAACCAGTTCCTTGACCACTCGAGCTGATTTCGGGTCCAGACCGTTCAGAGGCTCGTCCAGCAAGAGGACTCTTGGCCGGTGCAGAATGGAACCCATGAGGGCTACCTTCTGCTTCATCCCCTGCGAATAGCCACTGATAGTGTCACCCTGTTTTCCCTCCAAGTCGAGCGCTTGAATCAATCGGCCGATCCTCTCCTTCTTCTCTGCATATGATAGATCTCGCACATCCGCGATGAAGTCCAGATACTCAGTGGCAGTCAAGAACTCGTAGAGCCTAGGCGATTCCGGCACATAGCCAACGGAACGCCTGATCTCCATTGGAGACTTTTGCACATCGAGGCCGAGGACTTTCACCAGCCCCGACGTGGGATGGATCAAGCCTATGAGGCTCTTCAATAATGTCGATTTTCCCGATCCGTTCTGGCCGAGAAGCCCCCTGACCTCTCCTGAACCTACCGAGAATGAGAGGTCGCTAAGACCTAGGGTGCGACCATAGAACTTGGTTAGATGCTCTGTCTCGACTGCGAGTCCGCGAGAATCCATCTCTCTCATTCGTACGGACTGAGACGGACAAGTTTAGCATGTTGTCTCCCAAGTAATGAGAAAAAAGGAAAGAAGGGGAATTTTCCGCAACTATTGCGATGGTCCAGAGGGTCTCACCAAGGGACCAGGTGACTGGCTTGGTGTTGTGGTACCGACTATCGTGGTTGCAGGTGTGCGTCTTCGTCTGAAGAGGAATGCGAAGACTCCTCCTATGCCAGCAGCGACAGCCACTGCGATGAACAGGGCCGTGAGTAATCCGACGTTATTGGAAGGCTCGTAGAAGGCCTCGTACTGTGGATCGTTGACAATCTTGTAACCGCTCCAAGTTGGATAGGATATGATGTAGAGATAACTGGCGACCCTGAAGCTGGCCATGCCTGCTCTGGCGGCCTGGAAGAGCGCCGGGTCAACGTGGTAGACGAATACCGGTAGGAAGCCCATGAAGACGTTCTGCACATCGTAGACATGGTTGCCTCCCCAGGCGGGCCTGTTAGCGGTTCTAGTCGTAACATTGTAGTTTGCCTGGTTTCCACTTGCGTAGTTGTACAACTGGTAGCTTGATTTCACACCGAAGGTTGTTCGAAAGACTTTTTCGTTGTCGCTTGCAACCGTGTTAACACCGGTGTGTGTAACGTCCGTTTCGTTATTGTTATCCACACCAGTGCCTGTGTCGGTTTTGTCGCTGGTAGTACTGTTGGCGAGGACAGCCATGTGAGACTGAACTATCGAAAGCTCGTACCCGTTCTGCGAAAGGTACTGGTAGATTGTCTGGGAGCCTCGCGAGACCCCACTGAGGTCGTAGGTCCCCGTCGAGTTCAGGTGCAAGACTCGAGGAGTGGTAGTCAAGAGGTAGAGGTCCGTCATCCTTCCGACAGTGTAACTCGTCGTTAGGGTGGCTGTCTTCGCAGATGGATCGATTGCCAACGCGTAGTTGAACGATAGCTGTGAGTACTGGGCAAACGCTCTAGGAGTGGATGCGTCCCAGAGTGGGAGTAACGGATCTGGATACATTCTCCACCAGATCGCGTTGAGGCTCGTATAGTTGAGTCCCCAAGTCCAATGGTTGCTGTCTGTCGAAGTCAGCGGGATAATCTGGCTGTTAGCAACGTAAGTAGGAACCGGGTGAGTCCCAAAGGCCGAGAGAGGGTATCCGAGGCTGAACGACGCGAAGACCGTGTCGCTTCGGTCTGGAGAGTTGGGGAATATAGTGGAGGTACCATTCTCTGTGAAGGCCACAAGCGAGAGGAAAGAGGAAGCAGTTATCGCGTCCTTGCCCTGCGGGGTCTTGAAGTGTTCGAAGACTGTCTGGATAGGGATCGTGACGTTCATGTTGTTGTGGGTCGCGTTCAGGAGACCCGCGTAGAATAGCTGGAAGCCTCCCACGTTGATGTATGTGGTGTAGATGTACGCATGCTGACTCTGGATCGCCGTGTAATTGATGTTGTTCGCGGCCGCATATTGACGAACATAGTCGTAGTAGTCGACGGTTTTCGAGAAACTCTGTGACTGGAAATCGTTTCCTTGCAGGCTGGCGGCGGCATAGGTATTCTTGGGGGCAAATGTGACTAGCATCATAGCTCCTAGGAGGACTAGGGAGATTGCTCTGAATCTTCGGAGATGGAATTTCGTCACTTTTCATCCTGTGAAGCCCTCGCTTGGTTGACCCGGACATAGAACTCGCGTTACTGTGTCCCTTGCAGCTCGGAAACAAGACCTGTTCTGGGATCGCCCTGTTGATTCGGGAATAGTTATGAATGAGAATGTTAGAAGGGCTTAGTTGTCCTCGGTTCCTTCGTCTCCGCCCCAGTCGTCGTCTTCGCCCCACTCATCTTCTCCACCCCAGTCCTCGTCGTCTCCCCACTCTTCTTCGCTGACGACAACTGGAAAGACTCTTTTTGTCATCGGAAAACGGGTTGGAGCGCGAAAAGTGGCCTCTTAAAAGGCTTCCCCATCTTCGCTATTTCGAGACTCGAGTTCCCCACATTTTCTCGGCAGACGTGAGACTTGTTCTTGCCGCCCAGCATAGGTGTCGAGTGTTGTGAGCCGCCGCGAATCTGACTCTGCGGTCGAGCGTGAGAATTCCCAAACCAATACCAACCTTCTTAGTGGCGAGGCGGATTGTGTTTGTTGCGGCCGAAGGCCCGGTCTCTTGTCTCATGAGGTCGCACGCCGTCTTGCAAATTACCAGTCGCATCGCTTGTTCTCCTATGCCTGTCGCAGTGGCAGCTCCAGATTTATTGTCCGCGTAGAGACCGGATCCAAGGATAGGACTGTCACCTATTCGCCCGGGAAGTTTGAGAGAGACTCCCCCCGTAGAATCAGCGGCCGCGAGATTCCCTGCTGCGTCCAGCGCGAGGGCACCGACAGTGTCGGACTGACGTCCCAAGAAGATTTCAAGGGCTTTCCTTGAGGAACGCTTCATCTGTTCTGATTTGAGTTGTTTCAGCCCTTCCTTCCAAGCCTGGACCCTTCTCAGTACTCTCAGGTTTCCTTTGTCGAGTCCGCTCTCCAAGGCGAGCTTCTCTGCAGTTATTCCGGCAATGAGAACGTGGTCCGTCTGTTCCATAACTATCCTAGCTGCTTTGATGGGGTTACGAATGTTCCTCAGAAGCGTGACGCCTCCACCTCGGAGGGTCCTGCCGTCCATTATGGCGGCGTCAGTCTCGATCTCGCCGAGCAGATTGAGAGTAGAACCTGTTCCCGCGTTGAAGATCGGATTGTCCTCCATCGAGACCACGGCGGCCTCAACCGCGTCCAATGCAGACCTTTCTTCGAGAAGAATTTTGAAGCCAAGATTAGCGGCCTTCCTGGCGCCGTTAAGCGCAGATTTGTGAAGTCGAGTGGGCCAGTTTCCAGCCCCTCCGTGTAGGACAATTACGTGATTCTGAGATGTCAAAGCGAAGTCGGCGGCTATTGAATTGAATATAAGCGTCCGCTGTTATTGGACGTCTATGGCCCAAGCGATTGCCCGACTCGTCCAGGTCGACGACAAAAGCATTGAGGAGGCAGCGAGAATGATTCTTGAGGGTCGGCTTGTCGCATACCCAACCGACACGGTCTACGGGCTGGGTTGCAACCCTCTCGATGGCGACGCTGTCGACCGATTAATCCAGGCAAAGCAACGCTCCAAAGGCGCACTGCCAATTCTAGTGAACTCCATGGTTGCGGCAAGGAGATTGGGAGAGTTCAACAAGACCTCGCTCGCACTCGCCGGGAGATTCTGGCCTGGACCCCTAACCTTGATTGTGCCATTGCGAGCGAAACTACCTGCAGCCGTCACAGACGATTCGCAGTTGGTTGGATTGCGCATCCCCAAGCATGAAACGGCCCTGAATCTTCTCGAAAAATGTGGAACACATATCATCGGTACCAGTGCCAACGTTTCAGGCCATCCATCACCCCGAACAGCAGATGAAGTGGTCCAGGAGTTGGGAGGACGAATAGATCTAATCTTGGACGGAGGTCCATCTCCACTCGGCAAAGAATCAACCGTCGCGAAAGTGCTCGGTGCTCAGGTCGACGTGCTTAGAGAAGGAGCGATTGCTCGAGAAGAGATTCATAAGGTCGTAAGAATGTGCTGACGTTAATTCAGCCTTCGGGGGGCAAGCGTTGATGAAAGACTTCAACCTCTTAGTGTCCAGTGCCCGTGGGACTGAGGGCGAAGCGAACGAAGAGATACGATACTTGCTCCGAGAGCTGGGAGACACGTCTCCCACAACGGACTTTGCGCCCGTTAGTGGCCTTACGGTCGCTAAGACGATCCTAGATCCAGTGAAAGTGATATCGGGACTACGCAGGATACTGAGGTATAGGCCGTGGCAATTCCGCTACATACTCAAGGTCAAACCTGTCGAGCAAGTGGTCCCGTGCGAGATTTCCGCGATCGGCACCGCAGTGGTGAGTAGGGTCAAGAAGGTTGGGGTCGATGAAACGTTCAGAGTCTCGTTGGAGAAGAGGCGAAGCCACGTTTCCTCCAAGGAAATAATAGCCGCAGTCGCCTCAAAGGTTCCTAGAAAGGTGGAGTTGCGAAACCCGGATAAGATCGTGCTAATCGAGGTTATTGGGAATATTGCAGGAGTCTCAGTTATATCGCCCAGCGGAATATTGGGGATCGAGAAGGAGAAGAGGACTCTCTAATCCTGAACGTCGAGTAGGGCTGATCGCTCGACTATCAGACGCTTCAGAACCTCCGAGTCGTTTTCTCCCTCGAATCGGGCCGCCTCGATCTCCCTCTTTGAGACTCCGTATGAACGTTGTATCTCGGCAAGCTTCTGACTTGACCCTATCTGGACCAGACCGACGTCAGCCTCGCCCAAGAGTGACCCTGACGCTCGCTCCAATTCCTGAAGAGCCTCCTTTGACTCTGACAAAGCTACTAGAAGGACTTGTCGATCAGTTGGTTCGACGCCCAGCAACCTGATCGCCTTCGAAATTTGTCTCTGGCAAGAGACGTAGAGCAGGAATTCCACGGCAAGGCTCTTGGATCTAGGGCTTTTGCTCCTGAAAGAATAAAGGGCGTTTCTGGCTGCGAACCTCAGATGCTCAGGTCCCGCTATTAGTTTCGCCTTCAACAGCTGCACCTGGGCTTTCGCGGCGGTCGAACGTAGGAGGAGCAGGGTCTTCTCGGGGTCTATAATTCTTGCGTTGTCGAAGCCGAGAATTAGAAGATATTGATGGTCAATCTCGTCCAACATAGGAGAAGATACTCCACAGCTGTCTGACTAGTCTGCTGCTGATGCCACTGCCCTTGAGTTCTCTGACCACAGACGAAACCTTGGCCCTATCTGAGTTGAAATGTTGTGCGATAAGCCGTACCGCTTCTAGCCTCTCCCAAGGGAAAATGATCCACTTGCGGGTCGTCTTAGCATAGAAGTCCGGGTGGAATATGCTCTGCGGTTTCAGGTAGATTGTACAGACCTTCAGCTCCTCTGCTCCTTTGAGCCGCAAGTGGTTCGCTACAACCTTCAGACTATGACCGGAGTCCGCAACATCGTCTACGACAAGAACCCTCTTTCCTCTGACGTTCGCCGTCACGGGTTGGGTTATTCGAGGCTTCTTTGAACGCACTCCAATGTCCTTGTAGAACTCTACTTTCATGTTTGCGATATTCGAGGTCTCGAGAAGATCGCTCATGATTCGTGCGGGAGGCCATCCTCCCCTGGAGATGCCGACAATAACTTCGGCCTTGTAGCCCGAACTCTTGATCCTTTTGGCGAGGTAGAGGAGCATGTCGTAGATCTGGTCCCAGCCCGGAGCCTCGTACTTCGAATTGGACGTAGAGACGACCCGGATTCGGTGGTCTCTTTTCTAACGCCATTAAGTCTTTGGAGCGAATTGGACCCTCAAGGCATCAACTCAATATAATGGAAAACTAATCTCGATACTGGCGTTCCAAACGCTCAAAGGTTCGAGCTGGATAGACGCCTATGATGTGGACTGACCTGCACAGAGGGCTACCTCGCCCAGATGAAGAAATGCATCTCCACTGAAGCTTTCGTACGGAAAGTCATACGGAAATCAAACGCCGGTAACAGGGTGTTTTCACCCCTGTTATTCCTACTTTCTGGAGGGAGCGTAGTTGCCGTACAAGAAGGGCGAGCTTCCTCACGGCGGTCATGGTAAGGACCCTCGGACTCTGAAGGAATGGAGGGCAGCTGAGCCGCTCGTCGATGCTTGGTTGTCCAAGAAGCGTCCGAGTACAGCCCGCAAGTACGGCGAAGATTTTCGAGCCTACTGGCTTGACCATCTCAGCCAGCGGTACAAGTCGATAGAAGAATGGCTTGACTCGGTGAAGAAGGCACAGTTCGAGCCTGACTTTGAGGTTCAGACTGCATGGGCAAAAGAGCTTGAGTCGTACATCGCCGCCAAGAAGATCAGCTACAAGACTCGGGCGAAGATTGCAGCCGCAGTCATGTCATTCCTCGAACCTCGAATTGGGAAACAAAATGCCCGGAACTACAAGTTTACCTTCGGCACTCCAGAAGAAATCGACTCAGAACTCCATAAGTCGGACAGCACAACCGTCAG
>MNDT01000045.1:0-28128 GCA_001915065.1 archaeon 13_2_20CM_2_53_6
CTGGTCGCCGTAAGGTCAAGCCACGAGGCATTAGCGAGGATGTTGAAAAGGCTGGGACAACGCTATGTCCAATTCAAGATTGCGCTGTCCCCCGTTGTTGTGGGATTCCGGGGACAGATAGGAAGAGGCTCGGCGATACCCCACGCAGTCTATTCGAAGGGTAACATCCGGAAGGGCGACGTCCTCGTTAGCGAGGCAGGAGTAGAGGTGGGAGGTTACACCAGCGAGCTAGAACGAACCGTCATCGTCGGAAAGCCTGGCTCCAAGGTTGTAAGATATTTCACGGCCATGCTGAAGGCACAGGATGCTGCGCTCCACGAATTCCGGCCAGGAATAGCATGCAGCAAAGTTGACGATGTCGCCAGGCAGTCTATCGAAGCTTCAGATCTGGCTGAGGCCATTCGACACCATACCGGCCATGGGATAGGATTGGATGGACATGAGCCGCCTTGGCTCGACCCAGGGGACCGTACCATCATGCGGCAGGGAATGGTGTTCTCCTGCGAACCAGGCTTGTATGTCCCGGGCTACGCGGGCTTTCGGCATTCAGATACGATCGAGATAACAGGAAAGGGAATGGACCTCATCACCCATTATCCGCGAGGTCTCGAAGAACTGACAATATAGGGTTCTATGCGCAAGTTCGAAGCGTCGCCCACCTATTACACTAGGCCTTGAACCACTGGAAGACCAGATACCGAATCTTTCCCGATTTCGTGTCAGGGATGGCCAAGATGAAGTGTTTTCTCACAGTCGTCGCGAGCCTCCCCGCCCTCACTACCTCGAACGGACCCATTATCGAATCGGGTGTCTCGACGGAGACTATGAAGGGTGCATGGTCTATGCCTGGTCCATGTTCGTAGACAGCAAAGTCGGCTCCAAACTTGATCCCTGGAGTCACAACATAGCCCTTCTCGCGGAGGTCCTTGTAGACTTGGTAGGCGGCGCTGAATCCCCGATAAGTCTCTCTGGCCGCGCTCAAAAGGACTCCCTTGCCTAGGGGTTTCTTTGTTCGTCCGTCTACGACTCCAATGCGTTTGTGTTCGAGCAGGTAGAGGCCTTCCATCAGGTCGAGGAGGAGCGGCACTTCGAAATCCTGATCTGGTTTAGGTTTTGGAATCCCGACAGGCTTCCCGAAGAATCCTGAGCGATAGATTCCGAGACCTGCCTTATGGTCCCAGACGATGAGCCTCGTACCGATGAGTTCGGCTTGGCCGAGGGCCGAGGTGTCCTTCATGGTCTGTGTTAGGCGGTGAGGGCTATGACCCGAATGAGATCTACGACGTCCACTCCAAGATCTGCCATGTTCTCCATATGAGCACTCAAATCTCGAATCAGTAGGAGAGTTCGGAGCGGGATCTTCTCGTCGAGAACTTCTAAATCCAGAGACCGGTACGCTGCGTCGACTTTCTTCTCTGTCTCTTCGACTCCCCTTGAGAGGTCCATGGCCTTGGTCGGGTTGAAACCGAGGGACATCATGGTTTCGCGAATCTTGGACATCTCCTCCAGGACAAGTCCAATGAGCTCGGAGAGCCGCTTGGTGTATCTCTTCTCGACCTTCCAGCTTCTGTCAACTACCGCCGTAAGCCTGTAACCTATTCCCTGAGCATAGTCGGCCACCTCGCCGATCCTGAAGATGAGACGGATGAAATCCTCCCGGTTGTTCAGCAGGGCTCCAAACGAGGCGACTTCTTCCAGCAGCTTCTTCTTGGTTCCTTCGAACTCGTCCAGTATCTTGACCATGTTCTGGTAGTGGTCTTTGGCGTCCTTTCCCTTGTTTTCTCCAACACTGTCAGTCATCAGTGCAAGTTCACGCGTAATCTCGACGATGTTTCTCGTCTGTTCCCGGCAAATGTCGAGAATCCTGCGTCTAATGCTAGCCTCTGTCTCTACTGGAAAGGTCATTGTTGACACGGGTCGATCTAACCCGGAGAAGAGGCGGCTTCACCATAAAAACTAGTTGCGATGCTCATTCTTGGACTCTTGGAAAGCCCTTGTTGACGATCGTGTGGATGGTTTCTTCAAGCTGGGCGACACGGGTCCTTATTTGGGCCCAAGTGTCCCGATCTCTCAGTGTTACTGTATCGTCCTTCATCGTGTCATAGTCTATTGTGATACCGAGGGGAATTCCCGCCTCGTCTGCACGCGCATACCTTCGTCCGATGGACCCGGAATCGTCATACTCGACTCGGAGGCCTTCCTGGGCGAGACTATCGTGGACGCTTCTGGCCTTCTCTACAAGACCATCCTTGTTGACGAGGGGGTATACCGACGCTTGTATTGGGGCGAGCTTGAACGGTAGGCTTAGAATCAGTCTGTCTTCCCTCATCCTGAGATTGTGTTCCATGGTGGAGTAGACGAGTCTCTCCACCCCAAAACTGGGTTCGACAACGTGGGGGATGAACCTCTTACCGGTCTCCTTGACTTTCTCTTCTCTGGCTTCTAGGAACTCGATTGGAACCTCATAGCTGTCGATCCTGACTTTGTCAGTTGTCTTCTTGTCCTGTATGGTCCGGACCAGATCCTCTCGTGCTAGGAGGCTGATGATCCTTCCGGCGTCTGCACCGAACTGTTTTCGTATCTTGTCATGATTCGGCTTTACGACTCGAACCGTTTTTTCGATGGGCGAGTCGTAGGGTTTGAAGACTCTAAGGTCTGCTCCCGTAGCTTGCATGTGTTTCCTGATGTCGTAGTCTGTCCTGTAGGCGAAGCCCGCGACTTCGACCCAGCCCCATCTGTCTAGCTTGACCTCATGGTCAAACGTCTGGGCGGAGTAATGGGCCCGCTCCGATGGGAGTTTCTCGAAGAATCGTTGATGCTGGGTTTGGATGCCAAGCTGTGATAGGAAGCGTTTCGACAGGGCCATGAAATAGGCTGCCCATGATGATTTGATGGTGCCTTGCTCTACCGCGCGTCCCGTTGAGACCTGTAAAGCCTCGGCGTTTCCACCGGTTCTGTTCTTCTCTGTCACGATTGACATCTGGTCCTCTCGCACCTCGTCGAGATATGGACACTCAGGATTGTCGGGATCGAAAAAGAGTTCGAAGTCCATTATTGTGAATTCGCGGAGTCGTATCGGTCCCTGTCGGGGCGAGATCTCGTTTCTAAGAACCGTTCCAACCTGGGCGATGCCGATGGGAATCTTCTCCCTCATTACTTCGTAGACTCGGTGGAAGTCTACGAATATTCCCTGGGCGGCCTCCGGTCTTCCATAGGCCTGGTCCTCTCCATATGGACCGATGCTGGTCTTGAACATGGTAAGGAAGTATTGGGGGCTACCGAGTATCCCTCCGCACTCAGGGCACTTGACCTTGGCCAAGAGACTGGCCAGCTGCTCTAGGTTTAGACCCTCGGTCTCTTCTCCAGTAGCCTCCTTGATGAGCTGGTCGGCTCTGAACCTCCTGTGGCAGTTGGTGCACTCGGTCATTGGGTCTTTGAAGTTCTCTACATGCCCTGAGGCCTCGAGAACTCGGTGAGGAGTTATGATCGGGGTCGATATCTCGACGAATCCATGTCGTCTGAGGAAGAACTCTCTCCAAGTATCCTCGATTTCGCGCTTGAGCCCTGTACCCAGCGGGCCAAGGTCTAGAAATCCGCTCAGGCCACCGTATATTTCGAACGACCCCCAGAAGAAGCCTCTGCGGCGCGCGATCTCCGAGAGTAGCCTGTAACGATCTTTCAGCTCAGAGGTCAGATGCGCAACCGCCTCGGTCACCGTTCGACCGTCTAGGAGAATCACTATATTGCTTTGATTGAGTAGAGATGGAGCTTTGTCGGATGCTCCCTGTCTCTAACGGGCCTTTACATGCTTCACTATCGGAGGTCTGACCTTTCTTAGGATTCTGTAGCCGCAGAACGGGCATTTGATCTCAGGAGTCATCGCCAGCTGGTCTGCGGAGATTTTCGATCCGCAGTTTATGCATTCGTAGAATAGGCCTCCCGGATTTCTCTGCCGTGGAACCGCCTCTTGCGGCGGGTTTTCCTGTATTGCTTCCGCGGGACCAGCTTCCATTTTCTGCTCGACCTACTCTTTTGTCCCTCGGGTTCGAGTTAAGGATTTGGAAGGTGGATTCGCTGACGCCGGTCTGGTCTTCGTACTACCGGCGGCAGGTTTTGTCTTGGTCTTTTCTCCACCTTCCTCAACGGGTTTTCCGCGGATAAGGTAGACGCCTAGGACGATTATCGCAGCAACCACTCCTATAGCTGCAGGGATCAGAATCTGGAGATTGCTCTGCACGATTGCAACGTGGAGTGTCTGGCTTGTCAAGGGTCCCCCATATTCTGGTGATGAAAACGTAAGGGTATAGGATCCGATCGTCGAGGGAGCGGTGAATGTTAGTGTCACGGTTTTGCTTTCTCCTGGACCAATGGTCAGGTCGGTCCTCGTTGCTTTTGTCTCTGGTGGCATTCCACTGCCCTGTAGGATGAGGTTGACCGTGATAACTTCCGTGATTTTGGTGGAGTTGCTCTTCACGTGGAGTGTTGTTGTGACCGTTTGGTCCTTTGCGACTGCAGCGATCGAGTCTGTTGTCGATATCAAGATTGTCGAGTCCGTCAGTCCTATGGTGGACAGGTTGTTTACCAGACCGATTCCAGTCGCGTCTCTGGCGAGCAGTAGTACGGTCATGTTCTTGGCACCGAGTAGGAAGTTCGAACTTATTGTGGCAGAAAAGTCTCCGTTCGAATCGGTCTGGATCACGTTCGAAGGGGATAGATACCTACTTGGGGCAAGAGAGGAGGGCACGTATGCATAGAGTGGTGATAGAATGGAGTTTGTGGGCGTTTGCGGGTTGTTGTTTAGAATGCTTGTGAGGATGATGTTGAAGAGGCCGGCGTGCGGTCTGTTAGGGACTACAGGACTTGTGCCGGGGGTCATCGTACCATTCATGGAATTGGAGAAGGTCCTGAGGTTTGTCAGCGTGACTTGAACTCCCGTGCCGGTAAACAGTATGGTGGCTTTGTAGGTCTGCGGTCCGGTAGCATTGAAAGGTAGGTCGCTGAGCCGGTCTCCGGGATTTAGCGAGAATGTGACGCTCATGCCGTGGGCTTGAGGTCCAGGCCACTCGTGCTCGATTGTCACGGTAGCATTGTAAGGTTTCGACAAGTCGGGATTGACGATCGTAAACAGTAAGATGAGTGGTTGGTCTCGTGTGAAGACCCCGTTCACTAGGGTCACGTTCGAGACGTAGAGGGTGGTTGGCGAGATAATGGTCTGGTCATAGGTGACAGGTCTATTGACTGGCGTGCCTCTGTCGATGGCGAACAGAGTAGCGTTGACGCCTGACGCCATCGTACCGTTGCCGTAAGTAAGTCGCCCTTTGACGGTTAGGGAATTACTGCCTCCAGTGCTACCATTGAAGGATACCTGTAACGAGTCAATTCTAAACGAGCCAGTAGCGTTGCCGAGGTCAAAACCGCTGGTGAAGACGGCAAAGAAGCTCCAGCTTCTTGCACAAAGCAGCCCTGAGGTGCCGCAATCTGACGGAAGTGCAAAATCATAGATCCCCCCAGTGGCGGTTGATACTAGGCCCGGTGGGATTAAGAGTGCCGAGGGGAACGTTATGGTCAACGTGCCAGTCTGTAGTGATGTTGACGCATTCACAATAGACGGTTGGTTAGCGACTTTGACGCTTAGCTGGTCGCCTGATGTGAAGAACTGAGTCGCCAATCCACCGGACAGAGTGCTTAGCTGAGATATCGAGTTGGCAGTACTCGAAATTATGGTGATTGTTGAGTTGAGAGATGTGATGCGAAAGTCCGTCATATTTAGAGCGATCAGGGATTGAGAGCAGCTCGTGCCCACGACGCATTTTTCGGTCTCGAATGGGACTTTAGGCAGGCTAGGAGAAATCAGCGTTCCATTAAGACTAACTTGTTTAATTTGATAACCCGCGGGATAGTAAATGCTGATCACTTCAATCTGCCACCACAGTTTTGGCCTGCTCATATTTCCAGGCTGCACGTATGTCGTCAAGGTGCTGTTGTAGTTGATACCAAATAGATCCGTTGTGTGACGGATCAAACTGGAGTCTGACGGGTCCTGTTGCATGAAATTGCTCGATGACGGAATAAAGCTCCCAATCGAGGCAACGACGACTTCCCCAACTTCTGCGAACATGCCCAGGGTTTCGTTTGAAAAAGTCCAGCCAAAGCTGAATGAGAGAGTAACATTGTATCCCCTGTATTTCGTCACATCTATGCAGATATCTTCAGGGCAACCCATGGTCGGATTTGAGGGGAAAGCTCCTACCGTCGTGTATGAGCCCCTACCCCCGGGTATGATTGTGCTATTCGGCGGCGATAGCGGTGAAAGCGTGTAGGTGGCATTGGTTCCCCTTGTGAGGTTTCCGAAGAAGTTGAAAGTTACACTGACGCTAGAACATCCAACGCAGTTAAATTGAGGTATGGTCAGGGTCCAATTCACTTCTTCTTTGCCTTGGGTTAGATTCGCGCTCGTCAGGCTGAATCTGAATCCAGTGTTAGGGATTGTGGAATTATCGAGGGTTCTATGTACGGAACTGAGGTATGTGTTGGAGATCCCGGTGAAGTTGGAGGCAGGGAATTCCCGCGGTGATGTAGCTGAAGCGGTTGTGTATAGATTGGCCTGGGAATATGTGTAATTGAACGCAGTCCGCGTACCGTTTATCGGATCAGCGATTGGTATGATTCCAGAGTTGGTACTCGATGTAGGAGAATTCGCGTATGATTGCGAAGTTGAGGGGATCGCAGCCAGAGCCGAAGTCAGAATGAGAAGCAATATTGCCAAGGAGCGAATCAAACTGGCTTCACGCGGAGTAATTTGTCGGCTCGTTCTGAGAGATTCTAATTAACCTTTGTAATCAAGTCACCCACAAACGTAGGTTGATTCGCGTATCATGCGTGAAGTTTTCAGCGTTTAGGCGGTGGCGATACAAGGACCACGTTGTCCCCCCGCACTATGATGGTGCCGAGCTTTTTTGTCGCATCAGTATTCGTGACGTCTTCGGCTTCTTCTAGCACGAGGTTCATGTGCTGGTCGAAGCTGTAGAGTCTTCCTCTAACGCTACGGCCTCCTTTGAGCTGTACGAGAACGACTTTGTTTAGGCTTTCTTCGAAAATCTTTGCTGCGACATCAGACATTCAGTGTTCAACTGGTCAAGTGAATAGCCCGGGCTCGGTACGCTTTTTAAAGATTAGCCCAGCACGAGTCCTTGACTTGCCTGGCAGAATAATTCTGAAGGATCGGGACGCTAAGCCTTTGGTTGAAGCGCTCAACAAGATTCCGGGACTTGAACTACTCTCGCACAAGTCTAGAGTAGAGACAGAGCTTGTGAAGACCTCGGAGGTTATCTTTGTGGATGGGCATCCTGTCGCCTTTAAGAGAGACGGACAGCTCGTCCCAGTTCTCACGAACACTATCGCATTGGAGAAGATGCCACGGGTGACGGTAGACATGGGCGCGGTGCCACATGTTACGGGTGGGGCGGATGTGATGGCGCCGGGGGTTAGAGGAGTTCAGGGAAGTTTCCGCGACAAGGAGCTTGTTGTTGTCGTTGACGAGAAGCATGGCAAGTCGCTTGCCGTGGGAATGTCGCTCTATGACTCGGAGAGGTTTTCAGCGGTGAAGAAAGGGAAGGTGATAGCAAACCTTCACTACGTCGGGGATTTGATATGGGAGATTGTCAAGCCTCTCGCACAGCGATGAGCTGAGCCGCTTATGGCTTATCTGAAATTCTGTCAGGCAAATCTTTAAAGTCGAATCGGCCTCGCGCTGTCACAAGAAGTATTGTTTCCCCTCTTGATTTGATGCTTCAATATGGCGCACTCTCCCCTCTACCTGAAAGCGCTTCCCCTGCAGGAACTGAATGATGTGGAAGCGATCAAGACTGAGGTCGGTACCGGGAACATTCTGATCGTCAGGATAACGCCGCTGGCGAAGAAGAGCGTTGACGAAACGAAGCTGGCCATTACGGAGCTTACCGATCATGTGAAGTCGATCGGCGGCGACATTGCGCGGTTGGGTGAGGAGCGGATAGTTATCACTCCGCCAGGGGTGAGGATCTGGCGACGAGAGACGGCCACCGCTGAGGCTTCGATCCCGGCAGCCTCCTTCAGGGAGGAAACTCTGCGCGGTACTGGCTAGCGCAGTCTCAGCGATTCCAGAACATCAGGCACGACGGTCTTTATTCCGAATATTCGGTTCACGTTCTGAGCGAAGAGTTCAGATTTTCTCCTCTCGCCGTGGTTGACTATGATCCTTGTCGGCTTGGGCATCATTCGCTTGATGAAGCCCAAGAGCTGGTTACGGTCTGAATGGCCAGAGAATCCCTCGATGGACTCTACGCGCATATTGCACTTTACCATCTCCATCTTGCCGTCCGGGCCGAACAGGGAGACTTCTTTGAGTCCGTTCTTGATCCTGTTGCCGAGGGTCCCCTCTACTTGGTAGCTCACGTAGGCTAGGGTGTTTCGCGGGTCTGGGGCTAGTCGTCTGAAGTAGTCGATGGCGGGACCGCCCTCCATCATTCCGGATGTGGCAATTATTACGCAGGGTCCTCCCGCGACGATCTCGTCTCTGTCGCCCGGGTGGGTGACTGGATGGAAGTATTCTGACTGGAACGGGTTCAGGTCTTGGTGGAGGATCTGTTCCTTGATATCGCGCACGAGGTATTCTGGGAATGCAGTATGGATCGCTGTGGCCTCGTTTACCATTCCCTCAATGTAGATCGGCAACTCCCTTAGAGCGCCGTTCTTCATGTACGCGTC
Source organism: archaeon 13_2_20CM_2_53_6 (assembly GCA_001915065.1). Taxonomy (GTDB): domain Archaea; phylum Thermoproteota; class Bathyarchaeia; order 40CM-2-53-6; family 40CM-2-53-6; genus 40CM-2-53-6. Next base: position 8,746 of record MNDT01000045.1, read on the forward strand.
CAGGACGAGCATGATTTCCTGCGCGCGTCCGACTGCCGGGACCGGGATGAGGACCTTGCCGTTCTTCTCCGCGGTCTCGTTGACTATGCTTACCAGCTTCCCCTCAACGCCCTCGCGGTCCGGCATTATATCGTCCGGTCCCCCATACGTGCTCTCGATTATGAGAGTCTCGGCTCGTGGAAACTGGGCCATGGCCGAGTCAAGCATCATCGTCCTTCCAAACTTGAAGTCGGCGCTGTATACGATGTTATGCAGTCCTTCCCCGATGTGGAGGTGGACGATCGAGCTTCCGAGTATGTGTCCAGCGTTGTGGAGTGTTAGCTTGATGTCAGGGGCCACATCGGTGACGACGTTGTATCGCAACGGTATGGTGTGAGTAACCACTTCTCTGACGTCCTTCTGGTCGAAGGGCGAGTGCTCTCCCTCTCGGCTGTGCACATCGAGATAGTCGAGCTGGTGGAGTGTCATTAGGACCTGCGTGGGTTCTGAACAGTAGATCGGTCCGTCATAGCCGTACTTGTAGAGGAACGGGAGTATTCCGCAGTGGTCGAGGTGGGCATGTGAGATTACCACACCATCGAGCTTCTCAAGATCAAACTCGTCAGCGTCAAATCGGGGATATGCGTGGGACGGGTCTTGGGCTCCAGGGTTTATCCCGCAGTCCAGGAGAACGGTGCTGTCGCCTGCCTGGATGAGCATTGCAGCTCGTCCTACTTCCCGGAACGCGCCAAGCGTGACGAGGCGGACGTAGCCTGCCTTGCTGAACGTGGGACGGAAGATTCTCTCGCCTACGTCACGGAGAATCCGGCTCCTCTCCTCGCTCTCGGTGTGCAGTATGTGGCGCGTGCTTGAGATGATCTTGGAGTGTAACGGTGGTGCGCGGAGGATTCTGGGCCGCCACCTCGTCTCTTTGATGACCTGTTGTAGGACCGAGGCTTCTTTGCCTATGGCGACCCCTGGTTTCTTGGCCTCTACGACAACTTCGCCGAGGCTCGGGTCGAAGTTTATCCCTGTGACCTCGGCTTCGGTCGGGATAAGTTTCCTGATGTAGCCTTCCGCTTCTCTCTCTGGCAGGCGTATAGACTGGTCCGATCGTATGACTATCCGTTTGTGGAGCAGGTTCACTATCTCGGTTACCACGTAGCTCTGTTCAGAAAGCAGGTTGACGTTCCTGACGTATATTGCCAGTCTTGGTCCTTCGAACTCGATTCTTGTAATCTCGGCGTCCTTCGGCATATGTTCTACTATTGTTTCGCGTATCTTCGCGCTTACATCGTTGTATGTTCTAGTCATTCCTCTACGCTACTCTGGTTATGTGATACGTTGAAGGTTGTCGGGGACGAGTCTACGCGTGTAGGATGTGCTTCTTCTCGTCCTCTGTTAGTTCCCTATAGCCGCCGTCCTTGGTGATCAGTGCCACATCGAAGCTGTCGCCGCTGGCAGAGTCACGTTTCATCGCGGAATCTATAGCCCTAACAACTACCGGCACAGACTCTTTGACCGTCATCTGTTCCTTCCACTCCGACTCGAGGACACCGTACGCTACTGGTGAGCCGGAGCCGGTGGAGACGAACTTTTCCTCCATCATGCTGCCGAGCGGGTCTAGCATGAAGATGTGGCCTCCGGAATCGTCCACCCCGCCAATCAATGCTTGGACTCCCATCGGATAGTATCTTGACTGGAAGAGGACGTTGGAGACGAGTCTGGCGGCAGAGTTGATCGGGATTGGCCGAGCGAGATCGAGTCTGTAGAGAGCAGAGTTCGCTCTGAGCATCTCAACTATTGCCTGCGCGTCTCCCACCACTCCAGCAATCGTCATTGCTATGTGCTGGTCGATCCGGTAGACTTTCTTTGCATGTTTGTGCGCGACGAACGATCCCATCGTCGCCCTCGTATCCGTGGTCAGGACGATGCCGTCATGGCAGACGACTCCGATGGTGGTCGTCCCCTTCAGGACTTGAAGTTTTCTCGCTCTTTGTATTTCCGACTTTAACTGTCTCCTAGTTGGATATTGTCAAGGACCCTTCCTGAGAAGACGGAAAGATTGCCGTGACTATCCTTCTATCTGTTAAAAAACGTTTGTGGTCTCCGTGAATCATTCTATCGCTGGCTTTCCGACCCCATCATGGCTCGCTTCTCCGGACCCTTCGAGGTTGGTCGTTTTGCCGTGGGTGTTCTTCGCCGTCGCGCGGGTTTAGAAGGAGGCTTCTCCGGTTCGGCAGGGATTTGTTTCTCCTCCGTTTTCTCTGCCGGCTTCGCTGGTCTGGGGGTTTCCGTCGGTGGTTCTGTCTCGGTCTTCGGGGTTGTTCTCTTGAAGACTTCGCGGAATGATATTGTGTCTAGGTCGGGAAAATATTTCTGGAGGTCAGAAGTGACTGCTTTCTTGGCTACCTGCAATCCGCTAAGGTAGAAGGCCTCCTCCGGAACATCTATCGTTAGCTCAGCTTTGTTTTTCTCTAGGCCGAACTTCGTCTTGTCGACCTCCGGAATACGGACCGAGATCACATTAAGGATCTTTTCGTTTTCATCCTCAAGCACTTTCTCGACCGAGACGTCATAGATCAGGGTTCGGCCGGCAAGAGGATGGTTATAGTCGACCTGGACTCGACCGGCGCCAACTGCTCGCACGACCGCAGGTCTCCCGTCAAGTTCGATCCGTTCCCCAGGAAGTGGGGTTTCCTTGTCGCGAAAGCGTCTCAGAGGCACAAGCTTCATCTTCGAAGGGTCTCTTGCTCCATAGCCTTTCTCCGGAGGCAATTCTACCGTGGTTTGCTTTCCGATATCAACTCCGACCAGAGAATCTTCAAGGCCTTTCGGCAACCAGCCTTCGCCTAGTATGATAAACCGGGGCCCGTACGTTGAGTCTTCTCTGTGAAGACGAGCGTCTTTTGCGACCGCGTCGTAGGTAGTGTCTACGGTTTCTCCGCTCTCCTTCACTATGAGAGTGAAGTTGACCAATAGGAAGTCGCCCGGTTTCACCGGCATAGTCTCAGTTCATCCTCGCGGGAAGTCTCGCCAATGTCTTCCGTGCCGCCTCTAACGCTTCTGCAATATTTGCCTTGAAGCCAAGGTCATGAGAGGCGGAAGCTATCGCGCTTACGGTCGACATTATCTCTGGAGATCCAACGTTGCCCATGACTCCAATTCGGAACATTTTTCCTTTCCATCTCTCTAGGCTTCCACCCAGGTCTATCCCATATTTTATCCGTATCAGTTCTCGCAACTTCCCGTCGTCTATGCCTTCTGGGCACGCCACGGCGGCCACAGTGTGGGATCGCGATTCTGCTTCCGCCATCAGGTCGAGTCCGAGTGCTTCCATCGAGTTGTAAACCGCTTCTGCGCATGTTCTGTGCCTCTCGTATCGTGATTGCAGTCCTTCCTCCAGAATCATGTCGCAGGCTTCGTTGAGTGCGTAGAAGAGCGATACCGCAGGGGTGAAGGGTGTGTAGCCGCTCTCCAGGAACTTCCTGTACATGGGGAGGTCCAGGTAGAAGGACCGGTGATGCTTCTTAGACTCGATCTTCTCCCAGGCCTTCTGGCTGACGGTCACGAAGGATAATCCGGGGGGGCACATCAAGCATTTCTGACTTGCTGTTACACACATATCGACGCTCCAATCATCGACGGGCAGCTTGTCTCCGCCGAGGATCGAAATGGCATCGACTATGAGGAGAATGTCCTCGTCGGCACAGAGCTTACCAAGTTCTTGGAGGCTCCTCACGGTCACGCCGGTGGAAGTCTCGTTGTAGACAACTGCCAACGCCTTTGCGTCAGGGTTGGCTTTAATGGTCTTCCTAAAGTCGTCTGTACGCGGTGCTTTGCCCCATTCTGAGTTTATCGTGACCGGCGTACCTCCATAGGCTTTGACGGCTTCGGCGAGTCGTTCGCTGAAGAAGCCGTTGACGTTGACCATGATCTTGTCTCCATCATCCGTGATATTCTGTAGCGCGCATTCGGTTGCTCCAGTTCCCGAGGTTGTGAGGACGAATAGGTCCCCTTTGGTCTCGAATACCTTCTTGGTCTTTGTAAGAACCTGCGACATTAACTGTTTGAATTCTGGGCCCCTATGGCCTATGAGGGGCTTCAGCATCGCCCTCATGACTCTGGGGGGAACGTTGGTGGGACCCGGCAGCATGATTAGTTTCTGGGTCTCACCCACAGAGTAACCCAACTGAATGTTGAGCGCGACCGGAGGACTGGTTCTTTTAAGGCTTAGCTCTCGGCCTTGGCAGAAAAGATCTTGGTTGTGATAACTCTGCTGTCAGACTTTGGTCTAAGCGATCCTTACGTCGCGCAGATGAAGGGCGTGATCCGCTCGACGGCATCTGGAGCAGAAATTATCGACATTTCTCACGGAGTTGAGAAACACAACATCGGTGTTGGCTCGTATCTACTGGAGACCACAGCGCCCTTCTTCCCGGATGGATCGATACATGTTGCTGTTGTGGATCCCGGCGTCGGCGGATCAAGACTCCCAATCGCTGTCGTTTGTGAACGGGGCGTCTTGGTAGGTCCCGACAACGGTCTTCTTGCCAGGACTGCCCACAAGCTAGGCTTCCAAGCGGCATACAGGATACAGAATAGCCAGTTCAGTAGGGATAGAGTCTCCTCGACTTTTCACGGGAGAGACGTATTTGTCTACACAGCCGCCAAAATTGCTCAAGGACGAGAGCCGAGTGAGGTGGGAGCGAAGCTTGCAGCTATTGTAAAGCTGGACATTCCAGATGCGAGTTTTTCGAAGAATCTGATAACTTGTAGCGTGCTCTACGTCGATTCTTTCGGCAATGTTGTGACCAATATTTCCACACCCAACGTAGAACAGTTCGGTTTTCGACAAGGAGCATCTTTCAAGATCTCGGGGGGCAGAGGCGAAGGACAGCAAGAAGGTCTGGTTACGAAGTCTTATTTCGATATCCCATCCGATCAGCTCGGTATCCTGCTAGGAAGCCAGGGCTACTTAGAACTCGCGATGAGAGAGGTGAGTGCGGCTGAAAGGCTTCGGGTAAAGCATATGGATCGTCTGGAGATCCGATTTTAGCTAGGTTTGTCACTCTTCGATATGTCTCTTAAGCGCTCGTCGCCATCGATCTCCTTCAAGTATCGAGCGACAGATTTCGGGAGGAGTTCTTGCCAGCGGCCTCCTTTCAATAATCTTCTTCGGACCTCCGTCGCTGTGAACGTTCTCCGGTTGAACATCGGAATCCGCTCGACCCTGAGTCCTGCTTCCTTTAGAAGTCTGAATGTTAGCGGCTCGTTAGTGTAGACAACATCGAAGCTAGGAGTCTGCGATAATAGGTGAGAGACCCATACTTTGTGAAACTCGTCGTCTGGGAGAGGAATTACAGTATAGCGGTCCGCTGGGATTCTTGCCTCCTTGAGAGCTAATCGTATCATTGTAACTCGCTCTCCGGCAGTAAACGGGTTGTCGATGGTATGGCTATGCTGGGCGCTGCCCACCACCATAGTCAGCTCGTCGACTCTTCCAAGAATATACTTCACTGCCTGTAAATGGCCTAGGTGAAACGGTTGGAAGCGTCCAACGTAGAGCCCCGTGGTCAATCGGTTTTCTCCGTCGGATTCCAGAGAACTCTTTGATCGATTTGACTACCACGAATTGGTACGCCTTCTCGATCTAACAAGTTTTGCTTCGTTATCGTCCCCGTTCGATCGAGACTACCACACAAGCCATAGTTGCCTATCGTTAGGTCGCCATTGACAACCCTCTGGCAGGGGACGAAAAGAGGCCATGGATTCGAAGCAACGGCTCCACCCACGGCCCTCGGTGCAGATCCTAGATGCTTCGATATTAGGCCGTAGGTTGTCACCCTGCCTCTGGGGATCTGTTCAAGGACCCGGTATACGCGCCGCTGAAATTTCGAGATCATATCCGTGTTGAGAGTCACGGGTCGCGAGATGCTGTGCCCGTCGAATAGACGAACCATTTCATGTGTCAGGTGGTCCTTCCCGAGAGTCGGCTCAACAGCACTGGTTTTTCTCAAATAGTCAGTGAGGTACGCCCGAACCATCTTTGAGCTGGCTCCGAAGGCCGACGCGACCAGCTTGTCTCGTCCGTCGGTTAGGCAACCGAACCAATTGTTTCGAGACAACTCCGTTGAAAGTTTGAACTCCTCCAAGATTGAACTCGGCCAGCTCAAAAGCTCTCTTTAAGGGTGAGGTCGGCTGAGTCCGAGAAAATGCTCGAGATAGACGGTAGTTTCGGCGAAGGTGGCGGACAGATTCTTCGATCCTGCCTGGCGCTTTCAGCAGTCATGGGAAAGGAGGTTCGCATCTTCAATATCAGGGCGGGAAGGTCCGAGCCTGGCTTGAAAGCTCAGCACCTCACAGGCGCCAAAGCTCTTGCAACTATATGCAACGCTTCTTCCCAAGGTCTGGATATCGGGTCAACCGAGTTCGTCTTCAGACCCGGTCGGATTGAAGGAGGGTCCTTCAGTTTCGATGTCGGAACCGCGGGCAGCATTACCTTGGTCTTGCAGGCCCTGATGCCTCTTCTTCCATTCGCTCCTGGGAAGATGAGTATAGAAGTTCGCGGTGGTACGGACGTGAATTGGAGCCCTCCGATCGACTATCTCAGGCTGATCACAATCCCTGTGCTTGCAAACATGGGATTCACCAATTCACTCGAGGTCACCAACCGTGGACACTATCCGAAAGGCGGGGGAATTGTTAGAGTCAGCTCGACTCCATCTGGACCATTGAAGCCGATTGAGCGCGTGGAGAGGGGGAGCATCAGTCTGATCGTTGGGGTAAGCCATGCAGTAAAACTGCCTAGACACGTGGCCGAGAGACAGGCGTGGGCCGCAGTTCAGGTGATTAAGGACCGCGGATTGCCGAATCCTGAAATCGAGATTGAGAATTCAGAGGATGGCGCTCATCTGGGTCCTGGCACTGGAATAGTCCTATGCGCGAGAGCAGAGGCTGGCGCCATCTTGGGAGGCGACTGTTTAGGCGAGAGAGGTAGACGCGCCGAAGAGGTAGGGCAGGTCGCAGGACAGCGACTTGTGGAGGAAATCGAAAGCAGAAGTTTTCTGGATAGACATATGGGAGATATGATCGTCCCCTACCTGGCACTGGCCGATGGAGTGTCTGATGTTTCAGTATCTCAAATCACTCAGCATACTCTGACAAATGTGAAGGTGGCTGAATGGGTCGCGGGGGTACGCTTCGACCAGGTGGGCGAGCTGGGAAAGCCGGGCAGGCTGAGAGTCAGAGGGCTCGGCCTAAAGCCAAGCCAGGTTGTCGCTTCTCCCAAAGAGTCGCGCCTGACGCCAAATCTCTGACGTATAGCACTCGATGGTACGGAATCTGCGTGTCGCCGTCCTCTAACATGAACCATCCCTTGCCAAGGCGAGAGATGGTCGAAACTCTGATGCCCAATTGATCGTCAGGAGCCCCACGGTGTCTATAGACCAGCTCGATGTCAGAGGAGTTTCCCGGTCCACGAAGCAGTCGCGACAGTAACGACCGGAGCGGGTGCTCGCGCATCCCAGTCGATATTGGAAATCTCCGATATCAACTTGTCCGATCCGAATTGAGGGCTGGGGCGTAGGTCTAAATCCAGACAATTTCCGTTCAAGCGCGAAAACACCGATGACCCTGAGCACCTCATCAAGAGTCATTCAAAAACAGACGGTCACGTCAGTCCCTCTAGAGACTGCGTGGCAGAGCTGGACCACCTCTGAAGGAGTCACCAGCTTCTTTGCGCCCCAGGCGAACATTGAGGCCAAGGTGAGAGGGTTCTACGAGCTGTTCTTTGACTTGAAGGCTCCGAGAGGATTTCAGGGAACCGAAGGTTGCAGGGTCTTGAGTATCAATCCTCCAAGGAGTCTCGCGTTCGAGTTTCTTGCACCACCACAGTTTCCGAATGTGCGAAGAGTACGCACACGTGTCGACGTTCTGTTTGAAGAGGTTCTGAGTGGGGGTCTCGTCAAAGTCAGTCTGGCCCATTCAGGATTCGTGGAGGGAGAGGAGTGGGACGAGTGTTTCGACTTTTTCAGCTGGTCTTGGGATATCGTGCTCGGAAGGTTTCAGTACCGATTTACTGTGGGACCAGTAGATTGGAACCGTCCCTATGTGCCTCGCGGAGTCGGAGATCGTCCACTACGAAAGCTTCGAGATCGTGACGCGGTGTAGACGCGCTTCCTCGTAGGAGACATTGAAAGGTTGCGGTCGACGCTACATTTATAGCAACAGGGCACCGCACCCGCGATTCAGTGAAACTTATGAGTGAAGAGGGCTTCATGCCGGGCGCGACAACGGTCGGAGTTGTCTGTAAGGATGGGGCGATACTCGCCTCGGAGCGACGATATTCGTATGGTACTTTTGTAATGAGCAAGGTTGCCAAGAAGGTCTTCAAGATTACGGACAATATTGGAGTTGGTTGTGCGGGAATAATCGGAGATATGCAGGTTCTTGCACGAGAGGCTAATGCCTACATGAGTATCTTCCGTTATGAGCGTGGGAGGTCTGGTACGGTGAAGAATACAGCGAAGCTCTTCGCTTCGTTGCTTTCGAGCAGGCGGCTGTTTCCTTACCTGGCACAGACAATAATCGCGGGGATTGACGACGGCAATCCCGAACTGTTCGTCCTTGACCCAATAGGCTCAGTTCTGGGGGACAAGTTCGCAGCAGTTGGTACCGGCGCAGAAATCGCAATGGGAGTCCTTGAGTCGGAATATCGCGAGGGGCTGTCCGTTGAAGAGGCAAAGCCTCTGATACTTAGAGCGATAAGGTCGGCCATCGCCCGGGACATTTCGAGCGGCGACGGTGTCGACCTCATGATCATAACTCACGATGGGATAAAGGAAGAGTCAGAAAAGCTCAGATAGACGCCAGCGAGAAACTCCGTTATATTATCCGCCCTCGGACAATCGTCGGCTGACTTTCGTGCTGAATAAGAAAGACCTCGCCACTATTCAGAAACAACTGACGCACTTTGATGAAGTTCGGGAGGAGATCTTGAGCTTATCAAGAGCTGCAACAAGGCTCGCTGGGTCGACAATCCTAGACATTCATCGGGGCGATCTGGACTCAGCGGCAAACGGGATCGCCAAAGTCGAACAAACCCTGAACAAGATCGACACACTGTCAAACGACTTCTCAGAGTTCAAGACTTCTCAAGGAGTGGTCGTCGCCTTTCAAGAGTACGTGGAGGCTACGACCCTTCGAACATTTGCCGAAACCGACAGGATCCCATCAATTTCAGAGCTAAGGTCTGATCATAGGAGCTACATTCTTGGACTCTTGGACGCGATCGGCGAATTTCGCCGAATGGCCCTAAACTGTCTTCGAAGAGGAGACGTGAAAAAGGCAGAAAAACTGCTTGATGGGATGGAAGGGATCTACGATGATCTACAAACCTTGGACCACACTTCAATCGTTCCCACATTCAGGGTCAAGATGGACGCCGCCCGGCGGATAATCGAGTCTACGAGAGGCGATGTTGTCACAGAAGTGCGGCGCTTCTCTCTTGAAGAGGCGCTGAACAGACTCGATAAACGATTGGGATCCCGTTCAAAGAATTGAAGATTGACGAACTCTTCCGTTTCCAATCCGTAGCTCAAGCCACCTCGTTACAAAGAGACATGGCATCCAAGGTTGTGCCTGTCGATAACTCCGGTTTCAAACCTCGGCTCATGTGTGGGATGGATGTAGCCTACGACGGGGAGTCTGCCTTTGTTGCCGCGGTGGTCTGGGACGCTGAGCAGAAGAGGTTTGTGGAGAAGGCCGGTGCGAAAGAAACAGCGAACCAGAAGTACATCCCAGGTTTCCTCGGCTTCCGTGAAGGTCCTCTCCTGGTTAGTATTGCGCGAAAATTACGGTTGACCCCGGATGTCTTCTTTGTCGATGGACAAGGAGTTGCCCATCCCAGAAGATTCGGTTTAGCAAGCCATTTCGGATTGGCGGTCGAAAAACCTACCGTTGGCGTGGCCAAGTCTCTCCTGTATGGGAAGCCTCAGAAGGAGAGCATAGTCGATCCAGAGGGCCGGGACATAGGCAGGATAATATCTGTGGATAACGGCAAGAAATTCTATGTCAGCGTGGGGCATAGGATATCCCTTGAAACTGCCGTTCGACTGACCGAAGACTGTACGGTTAACAGTCATCCTCTACCGCTGAGACAAGCACACCTCGACTCTGTACGTATGAAAGGGAGCCCGGACCTCTGAAAGCCGCTCACCTCATGGCCCTTTACAAACTAGTGGAAATGGGAGCGCATGAGAGAGAAGTGGCCTTGAGCACGGGATTAGTCGCCAAGGGCTTGGGGTTGTCCCAGCAGACAGCGTCCCGTAGACTGATCGACATGGAAAAGCAGGGCTTGATAGTGAGATCAGGGGAGGGGAGAGTTCAACGCGTACAAATAACGAAAGAGGGTCTCGCCAATCTGACAGAAATGTACCGGGTTCTCAAGCATGTCTTTGAGGCTCCGAAGAGGGAGCTTGTGATGAAGGCCGTCGTTTTCTCGGGTCTCTCGGAGGGCTCCTACTACATGAGCATGGAGGGCTACAGGAGACAATTCAAGTCCAAGCTCGATTTGGACCCTTTTCCCGGAACCCTAAACCTCCGGGTCGCCCAGGAAAGCATGAGCCAACGTCGAGAGCTGGACAGTTATCCGTTCGTGGACATCGAGGGATTTGCCGACAAGGAGCGAACCTACGGGGGAGCAAGATGCTACAGGGCCATTGTTGACCAAAAGGTGCGAGGAGCAATAGTCGTTCCCATCCGGGCCCACTACAAGGAGGACGTGATCGAGATCATCGCCCGGGAGAATCTGAGAAAACGCTTGCATCTAAAGGATGGCGATGCTGTCGATGTCAGAGTGCCCTTCGAGGGCTAATCATCGTTCGCCCATTCCTTTGCCACTCTGTCCTTGACCTTGGTACTACTGTTCAGACTGTCCTGACCGAACTTGGGAATCTGGACAACCGGGATGCTTAGCCCCGCGGTCTTTACGATTTTCCTAACCGCCTTTTTGATCTCCTGCTGGTCATAACCGACGCAGATAATGTCCGGTCTCACTTCGTTCAAGATTCCGAGCATGTCGAAGCTCTGATGGCCCAGAATGGCGCTGTCTACGGCTCTAAGAGAAGCGACAAGTTCCCTCCTCTGATGCTCCGGTATGATAGGGCTCCGTCCTTTTCGATTGAGCACTGTTCGGTCCCGGGCAACTACTACGACCAGTCGTGCTCCTGGTCCGCCTCTCCGCTTGGCTTCTACGAGGAACCTGACATGGCCGATGTGAAGGAGATCGAAGACCCCGGTCGCAAGGACGGTCTTTCTACGTGCCAAGCTATCCCGCACCGGCTCAAGGATGGGATAAGAACGCTTCAGGGCTTTGTCTCTGACTCTTCGTCTATCCGTTGCTGAAGAAGGATTCAAGAGTCTGTTTGCCTTGGCTCGTGACTGGAGCTCTTTTCATTCGTTCTACGGAGGTCCTCACCCTCTCTTCGCTGAAGTCGCGGTCTCCGCAGAGGAATCGAACGAGGTTCTCGGCTTGCGGTTCGGTCCAGCGGAGGGAATAGTGAGCTGTTACTTCAGGTTTGAGAAATATCTGTCGTATTCTTTGCAGGTTAGGTGGCGTCTTGAATTCGGGATTCTTTGACGCTATTTGTTCGATGCTCCTGTTCTCTCGCAGAAGCTTGAGTGCTGTCTTAGGCCCGATCCCTTTGAATCCATCTGGGTTGAAGTCGGTACCGATCAATATCCCTAGGTCTATCAGTTGCTCTCGGGTGAGTTCGAGTGCGTCCAATGTCTTCTCTAGCTCAACCATCTCCGGGTCCACTTGGACATAGGCCTCTCTCATAGGCAACTTTCTCTTTCCAGTAATAGCCAGGTTTCTAACAAGTCTGATGGCACCGAACAATAGTGAATCATAATCTTGGCTTACTGCTGCCCACACGTCTCCCCTGCTTGTCATGTAGGCTGCCTGAGCCTCCCCTTCTGAAGGAGCTTGTACGTATGGTACGCCGAGATAGTCAAGGAGCTTGTGGGCATCATCGATCATGATGTCTTTGAGGCTGGCTGTTGCCTGGGCGAATCGCTTGGCCTCGGCAACCTCGCCTCGTGTGACCGCCGCTTCATACTTGATGATCGCCTCTTCTTTTACAGCTCGTCGTCGTTTGATCTCGGTCTCCTTGAGGGTTGGCGGGATGCCGTCGAATACGTAGACGAGACGGATTCCACGCTCAGCAAGATTGGTGGTTCTGTAGAGAAGGCCGCTTAGATGGCTAGTAACTCTGCCCTGCCTATCCATCAAAGGCGCCCCGGTCGGCCCTCGGATTATGGCGAGGAACTGGTAGAGAGCGTTGTACGCGTCTACCGCGAACGTCTTGCCTGACAGTTCATCCAGACCCGTCTTTTGTCTCGGAATAAGATCTCCAAGGTCAACACCCAACGTTCTAGGCTCCTGTCCTTGCTCGTCGACCTTTTGCTGCTCTATTTGCGATTAGGGCACCGATCGAGCCGGCGCCCACACCGCTGTCAATATTGACGACTGCGAGCCCGAGGGAGCATGATTGTAGCATTGCGGCCAGGGCGGCTATTCCCCGGTCGCCGAATCCATAGCTTCGGGAGGTTGGAACGGCAATTACTGGCACGTCAACCAGGCCTGCAACGACGGTTGGGAGGGCTCCCTCTCTGCCAGCGATGACGAGAATGACGTCTGCATCCCATCTAAGCAGTTTCGTTAGGGGCTTGAATAGCCTATGGAGTCCCGCGACGCCTACATCATAGAATCCTCGGGTTTCGCAGCCCATTTCGTCCGCGATGATTTTTGCCTCTTCAGCTATCGGAATGTCCGATGTGCCGGCGGTCAAGAGACCAACTCTGCCCCCGTTGCTTCTGAACTCGTAAGACCCGCGTTTGATCACTATCATTCCCGCCTTTGGGAAGAATTGGACTCGAACGTTTGATATTCGACGGGCGCGAATCTTTCTGAGATGGTTCGTGTTGGCTCTGCTCACTATTGCTCGCCCAGTTCGTTTGACCATAGCCTCGACAATCTCTGCGACCTCTTGAGCGTCCTTTCCCTCCGCCAGAATTACCTCCGGCAGTCCCTTACGCACTTCCCGGCCAACATCTAGCCTGGCGAGATCTCGCAATTTCTCTATAGCAAGAAGGCTGCTGGGTCTCTTCGATAGCTGAGTATCGGAAAACCTGACCAAGTCTCGGCTGGCGACCATGAAACCATCTGTTTGTACACAGTTTAAATTACAATGCTCAATCATTTTCCGTGAAAATGATCGAACCAGCTGCTCCGAGAATCCGAGAAAAGATTGAGGAAGCCACCGGGCTAATTCGGCTGCTGAGAGGAGCGGTGGTCGCCCTCTCGGCCGGCGTTGACAGCTCCCTAGTGGCGCTCTTGGCCCAGAAGGCTCTCGGCAAGTCTGCAGTCGCTGTCACCGGAGTGTCTGAATCGCTTCCACCTGAAGAGCTTGAAATTGCGAAGGAGACCGCGAGGCTCATAGGCATTCGGCACTTGACAATTCCAACGGATGAGTTGCAGAATCCCGACTACTTCTCTAATCCTGCCAACCGGTGCTACTACTGCAAGGAGACCTTGTATGCTGAACTGCGAAATCTCGCTGACGGTCTAGGCTTCGAATCGATTCTTGACGGCACCCATGTTGACGACCTCGGTGACGATCGCCCAGGCCTCAAAGCTGCTCAAGAAGCGGGAGTAGTCAGCCCGCTGCTCCTGACCTCGTTTTCCAAGGCTGATGTAAGAGAGTCAGCTCGAATACTCGGATTGCCAGTCTGGGACAAGCCGGCAATGCCTTGTCTCTCGTCACGCATTCCACACGGTGAGGAGATTACTTCCGACAAGCTCAGAATGATTGGGCAAGCCGAATTGCGCATCAAGCGGTTGACTGGGACGAAGAATCTGAGGGTTAGATACAGCGATGGGCTAGCAAGGATTGAGGTCTCTCCCGAGGAGAGGAAGCTCTTCTTTGACGAACGGATTATGGATGATGTCGATGGGGAGCTGAGGCGGTTGGGATTCGTGAGAGTTACCCTCGATCTGCGCGGCTATTCCAGAAGGGAGCCAGTGGTAGCGGCTGATCCGTTGACTCTTCCCATGGCTCATGTGTCTTAGTAATCAGTTTTCGTCTTGAACTGACAGAAGCTCCTCTAAGACCCTATGTGTGAAGCCCCACACGACCCTGCCGTCGACTAGAAAGGCTTCTACGCTTCGATGGGTGCCTCGGATCTCGATCTCCGTTGTAGTTCTGAGGGAAGGGAGTCGAGCGAGCGAAACCCAGAAGGCTTCTTGAACCTCTGGTCCAGTTCTGATCTCAGGCCTGTGGCGGAGTCCGTAGACCCAGGGCTGGACTTTCATCTCAAGACGTCTCATGGGCGAGCCGAGACTCAGGGTTCCGAGTTCGGCGCCTTCTTTGTCCAAGTCTAGGCCAACTTCCTCGCTGACCTCTCGCCTCAACGCGGCCCTTGCCGAGGGGTCTGACCGTGCGACCCTTCCTCCGGGCAGCCCGACTTGACCTGACCAAGGGTCATCGATTCTTTCTGCTCGATGTATGAGGAGAATGTTCAGGTCAGAAGATGTCTCTTGGAGGAGAGCAGCTACGACAGCCTGCACGTTCTCATCTGTTCCCGAGAGATGTTTTGTCGAGAGTGTTTCTTTCAGCCTCGATAGTCTTGGGCTGAGACGGGAATCTTGAGCCAAAGAACGTTCTCAGGCGTGGAATGGCTCGGATTGTTAAAAACGCGACTAGATAGCGTTATTCAATGTTCGGCGATTGTGGTGTAGGTCCTACAGTTTCAGAATGCGATCGGTCGAAGTTCCGGTTGTTTGCCCGTAGCTTCTTGATTGATGTGTTCGTATTTGGCCTTGACTAGATCCATGAATGGCGCGAGGTCTTTCAGGTTTCGAAGGGTGAACGCGGCCCAAGTGCGCTTGTTCACTTGGTCCCTCAGCCTCCAATCTAGGGATTGATCCTCAACTATTCTGTTTCTAGCGCGCTGGTCTGCGTGGAATGTCGCATTGATCTCCTCCCCTCTTGCGTGAACGTGGAAGAGTAGTCTGTTTTCATAGTAGAATGCGGGGGTAGGTTCTCGACTCTCCTTCTCGTACTGCACCTTCATCGTCACGCCCCTCAATTGCCTCATCCGCGTTCTGAGAGACTGGAAGAGCGTCCACGTCTGAGGTTGCACTCGGTCCGCTACGAACGATAGGTCTGTCGTTTCCATTCGAGACATCTTCGTAGCCGCTGTGACGCTTATCTACTAAAAAAGGTAAACGGTCTGCCCTAAAGCCTGCCAGACAATGTATCACGAACCATCATTCGACCTTCCAGGGTCGAATCGGTGAAAGCATGCAAACGTTCGTGTCAATGCCGGAAACGGGGCAAGTCTCGAGCGATAGCCGGGCGGCTAATCCATGCTGCAGCTGGATGAATAGCCGTAGCTTCTACAAGTGCCTCGCGGGTCAAGGTCTCGGTTGCATACTGGACAATACGTCTCCAATCGAGTCATTGAGCGGGATCGGGCTTTCCTCGGAGAAATAATTCCCTTTTGGTCGGACGGTTAGACGTTCAGACCTCTCTTCAGGTCTTCTCTTGGTTTGTACTCTAGCATCATTCGCGAACCCTGTTCTGGGGCCTGCTCGCTACTCCTCTTTGCGGTTATGGTCACTGGGGTGAATCCGCTTGAGATAGCATAGCTGATGGAGTCGTCTCCCTTCTGGGTACAATGCACCAAGAGCTTGTAGAGCGGTTCTCTGTGCGTGAAGACCATCTTGGTCGATTCTACGCCAACTACTATTGCGGGAGAGCTGCACTTCGGACAGTTCAGACCTTCATGTCGAGCGATCTTTAGGCCACAGTCGGGACACCAGATGTCCTCGTCTCTCCGAGCTATGAAGATTGATTGCCACACGCCCAAGTGTTTCTTCGGGCTGCACTGTTGCCAGTCGGGGACTGTTAGTCGGATTGACTTGAACGCCCATGGAGCCTCTTCTTTCCATCGAGAGATGTAGTCAGCTTTCTGCTCACAGTCTTGATGGAAGTATGTCCTCTTACCCTCTTGACTGAAGGCTGCGAGGACGAGTTCGTCTCTGTGTATGATTCTTCTGCACGCAGCACAGTCGACCATGTCGATTCGATATGAAACCGTCTCCGGGCGATATCAGGCGAGTGTTACTTTGGGGCTATTCTAGAAGTCGACCAGTTCGAGAAACTTCATCGCGTCCAATAATCCCTCTGCGTATGCAATGCAGACAAGGGATGTGACTGGTTTCCGTTTTTCCGCATAATGCCGAGCGTCCTTCGTGTATCCTCGGACAAGCTCCAGCACGTACTGAACTTGTGATCCCACGATTGTTCCTGGAGTTTTCTTGACCTTCAACCGTCTCAATGCGGCCGAGGTCGACTCTAGATATTTCGCAGTTCTATCTGACGCGCTCTCTTTCAACTATTCTCGCGCAGGTCTGAATCCTGTGCGCCGCAGATGATCCTCAGCGCCTCGGTTTCCATAAAGTGGGGCCTCCCGACAACCACGATCGAGTGGGGAGGGCCGCCAAAGTCTTCTGTTACAAGGCGTCCTATCCTGGATGCTTTGACCTTCTCGTCGCGAGAACCCAGTCTGGCGACTCCAACGGCGAGACGGGTTTCCAAGCTGGGGTTCGCAGATGTGATCTTTGCGAGCGCGTCGGCTATGGTCAACTGTTTGTTCAGATCCGCTTCGACGTCAAGGAGAAGCAGAGTGTGCAAGCCTCGCCCGTAGTTGTCTGAGATTGTCTCTAGAATCGAGGCTGGAAGAGGCGGGTCGTAGGGGACAGTGACTGTCTTGCTGAACTTGTAGCTCTGGAGTCCCGTAGCGCCACAGACTGCCGACATTATCGAGGGACCGTGGATTATTCGGGATCCGATTCCTGCCTTGGACAATGAGAGTCTCAATGAGATGTGCGTTGTGGCGATCATGGGGTCGCCGGGCACTAGGAAGGCCACGCTGTCTTCTTTGGCTGATCTTATCAGTTCTCGGCCTCCTTCCTCCTCCAGCTGAGTCCTGTTGAGCACGTGGATCTTCTTGCCGATGAGCTTCTCCAAGCGCTTCATATCGAGAGCCGGCATCGGGTTGGTGTAGAATTCTGCAAATACTCTGTCTGCGCGTCGGGCCTCCTCTAGGCCTTCCAGGGTGAGGCCTTTCTCGTCATTCAACCCGAGTCCTATGAATGCGAACGAGTCCATAGTGCACTTGGAAACGGTTCAGGGCTAAATCTGCTTCTCAGGGTTCGGGGTCAGCGTTGAGTTGTCGGCGATCCTCTGCCGGCCTGGGCTTCAGGTCTTCTAAGGGTCGACTTGGCGTGTGCCAAACCCTCGCGCATTCTTAGAAAGCTGACGAGCTGTTTTTTCATTAGTCCGAATCGAGATACTCGGAAGACGAGACCTCTGGTGCGGTCGATTTCGAACGCGACTGAACTTGAAGATATTGTCCTCCTCTCCATTTTGACCACTGATAGAAACCTGTGAGCCCTCCCCCGACCTCTGATGATGCTGAGTTCTATGACGCCATCCACCATCGTCTTCAGCTTGGCCGCTGACTCGTCGGGGATGGCTCCTTTGGATGCGGTTAGTATGAACAAGCCTCCTGTTTTCTTTACCTTAGCTCCGAGGGTTTGGATGAAGTTGATGGCCTGTTTCTCCTCGACCCCGTTGAATATTGGTGTTAGCGAATCGAGTACGACAGTGACGGGCGCGCCTTTTGCTCTGCCGATAAACGCGGTTACCTGTATGTTCAGCTCAGTAAGGTCCGAGGGGTCCTTTATCGCCCCCTCTCCTTGCCCAGCTAGGCTGGAATAACAGTCGATAATCTTTAGGCGGCCTTTGCGTAGGTGGGAGACTATGTCCCATCCGAATTCGTTCATTCGAGCTTGAACATCTTCGGGAAAAGCGTCGTAGGACAGTAGGGCGCAGAGCTTGCCAGAGTCCAACTCCTCATGTAGCAACTGGTAGGAGAGTATTGTTTTCCCGCTTCCGGCGTCTCCCAGCAATAGTATGCTTGATCCTCTCGGGAGAGGCCCTCCCATCAACTGGTCGAGGTGTTGGAAGCCTTCGAGATACATGTCGAATCGCTTGACGGTGACGACTCCCCCAAGAACGGCCACTATGCCCGCAACCACGAATGGCCAGTAGCTGAGGGGCGAGGTTGCAATCTGTAGTGGGACGGAGGTGGAGAGGCCAGGGCCTGTGTTTCCGAATCCATCGTTGATACTGTTCGCGGACATTCCGATAGTCCAAGTGCCACCTGGGTCGAAGGCTGAAACCGGATAGCCCGTGCCTGTATAGAATCCGCGGCGGAAGGAGTCATAAGCGGCGGTGAGATTTGCGACCACTGTTCCCGAGGGGTTTCTCACTTGGACTGCATACTGGCCCGAGCCTAGGTAGTTGTTAGTGCCGTAAGAGTACCGTATCACAAAGGAGGCGTAGATAGTGTCGCCGACCGAGAAGCTCGTTGAAGGGTGTCCCTGCGAGTTGTAGGTTATGAGTGAGTCGACAATCAGGTCGTTCTTCGTAACGGTAACATTGACCGGTGTGCTCTTTCCCGAGTTGCCTATGCTATCGCTAGCCTGGACAATGATAATCCATGTTCCAGTCGGATCTGCGCTTGAGACTTGATAATTGTAAGAGTAGGACCCCGGGCTTGTTTGAAGAAGGAGAATCTGTCCATTTCCAGGTGTGTTGGCGTAGACGATGGCCCCGTTATCGGGACCGCTCAGAGCCGAGACAGTGGCGCTGATCACAATATTTTGCAACCTCTGTACAATGGTTCCACCCACCGGCTGGGAGAGGACCACGGTCAGCTTCGAGCTTACGGTAAACTGGCCGCTCTGGACCTGGCCAATGTTGGTGGGGGAGGTCTGGTTGACGTACACGTCGTAGACGCCTCCCACATCGGTAGCAACAGTCCCATTCAACGAAGTGAAAGAGGGGTCTGGGTAGTTGAGGGATAGGCTTCCCGCTCCCGCGTTGTTCGTCGTGATAACCTTGGTGGCTAGAGCGGACCCGGTTCCATTGGGCTTTACAACATTGAAGAGGACAGTGTAAGCTGAGTTGTGGGTTCCCCCCGATATGGTTAGGGTGAATGTCATGCTAGTTCCGAGGCTGACTGGAACGTTTGGACTGATCGATAGAGCGTACGAGGCTGCTCCAGAGACTAGAGGTGCCTGCGCGAGGATTAGAGTCAGAACTAGGGCAACTAGGGGGGTGACTGTGCGTAGCCTCATCATCTAGTGTCGACGGCCGATACTATTCTCGAGGGTTGGGTGCGAACGGTGCCGCGGAAGGCTTGTGTTACCGTGAGAGAATTGGGACAGGAACAATACCCGAGCGTCAATCTCACGAACTCTGTAGC
>MNDT01000045.1:28202-32111 GCA_001915065.1 archaeon 13_2_20CM_2_53_6
CCTGAAGAGCGAGTCTGATGAGGGCTCGTTCGGGGAGTGGTCGAGGGTTCAAATCCCTCCGGGCCCGCCACAACATTAGTTCTCGAAGATCCGATGTGCTCATCGAAGACAAGGTCTTTCTGACAGATTGTAGCTGTTTGGAGTGGTCATTGCCGATTCAGGGAAGTGTGAAGCGCAAGCCTAAACGCAGTACAGCCCAGCCAGCCTGTACCAAACACGGACCTTACTCGGGACCTTATTGTCCGCAGTGCTATGAGAAGGCGATCGGAGGCACCGGCGGGGATCAACGAAACGATTCCTTGATGGAGTGAGACGAAAGAGGCAATTGATTCGGTCGAGATATCGACATGAGCCAGCGCGCTGAGAACGACATTACAGCAATTCGAGGGGAGAAAGATGCCTATTTTCGAGATGATCCTGATTCTCCCATCCCGGCGGATAAGCGCGCCGATTTCAAAGGTCTGAAATATTATTCGCCGGACCCAATCTACAGAGTCAAGTCTAGACTTGACAGGTATGACAAGCCGGAGCCGATAATGGTGACAACAAGCAAGAGAACCACTCGAGCCTACTTGAAACATGGAATGTTCACATTCCAGCTCCATGGCGCGAAATTGAGGTTGTTTGTTTACAAGTCAGCTGAGGATCCCTTCGCCCGGTCGCTGTTCATACCATTCTCGGACGAGACATCAGGCGCGCAGACCTCAGCGCCGGCAGGTATCTTGATCTGGAAGAGCATGGAGGAGATGATTTCGAGCTGGACTTTAACCTGCCCTACAATCCATACTGCGCATACAACGATCAGTACACTTGTCCCATCCCGCCAAGAGAAAATAAGCTACCCGTCAAGATTCTCGCGGGGGAGAAGAACTACAAGTAGGAGAATTCCAAGACATGAGGTCGACAGCAACTATGATCAAGATTCCCGACCACTCCGGAGACTTCGAGACTCTCGAGAGAATGGAGTGGGCATTCTCCAAAGGCGAGTTGGCTTACTTCCAGAAAGTTCTTGATGAAAAGCCCAGCATTGTGCTGAGAACCCATGCAGTGTGCATGTTAGCCGATATGAAGAGTGAAGCGGCTGTCCCTCTGCTGGCAGGCGCTCTTCAAGAAGACCCTAGCCCCCTAGTGCGCCACGAGGCCGCGTTCGCCCTGGGACAGTTGGAATTCAAATCAGCAGTACCATCACTGCTACAAGCCATGGCAAACGACGTCAGCGTACTGGTTAGGCATGAGTCGGCCGTCGCTCTCGGGTCGATTGGTGATGAGAGGGCCCGGGAGGGGTTGATCGCGAGGCTCTCCGATTCCGATGAGGATGTGAGGCTGTCCGCAGAGGTTGCGCTGGCAGATCTGGACTTTCTGCAGAAACTAAAGTCTAGGACTGAGGCTATTCCAGCCTCCGAGTCTCCATAGTTGACTCCAGAAGACGAAGCACTGCCAAAAAATCGATCCATAAGACCGAGCGTCCGAGTGCAGCGAACATCTGCTCAGCGGACAATACAACTCCTATCAAAGATGGGGCTAGTCGACGGAGACTTCAATCTCAGGAATGAAGACAAAACACTAGCAGTTCCCCTAATTCGCAGCCTCCAGACCATGGAGTCCGAGTTGTTGCAACGAGAGCTTGGTGCGATTCTCGGAGAAGATGAATTCGAGCCGCGCAAGAAATCGCCGAGGACCTTGGAAGATGCACTATCCGGCAAGATTTCCCCGGAAGCGCTCAAAGACCTGCCGAGATCATTCGACATAGTCGGGGACATCTCCATTCTCGAACTCGCCCCCGAACTTGACAGGTACGAGAAGACCGTAGCTCAAGCGATTCTAGAAGTTCACCCAAACGTAAAGGCCGTTTTCGCCAAGGCCGGGCCCGTCTCAGGTCCCGAACGAGTAAGACCATTACGGCACGTGGCTGGCGAAGAGAGAACTGAGACGGTGCACCGAGAATTCGGCTGCGCCTTCAAAGTCGACCTTTCCAAGGTTTTTTTCTCTCCACGACTGTCGACAGAACACCAGCGGGTCGCTCGACAGGTCGCAGACGGAGAAAGAGTGGTCGACATGTTTGCTGGTGTCGGCCCCTTCTCGATTCTGATCGCAAAAACGGTGAAGAATGTTACAGTCGACGCTATCGACTCTAACCCAGAGGCTGCGAGGCTGATTCAAGAGAACGCCCGAACAAACAAGGTCGAATCCAAGGTCCACGTTCACCTCGGAGACGCGAGGACAGTTGCTCGACAGCTGGATGGAAGAGCTACTAGAGCAATCATGAACCACCCTTCAGCCGCCAAAGAGTTCGTCGATGCGGCCTGCGACGCATTACAGCCCTCAGGCGGAGTTGTTCACTACTACACGTTTGGCGAGGGGGAGGATTCTAAATTAGAGGCTAGACGTGAGCTTGAGAGGGAATTGAAATCATCTGGCCACTCTATCGGTCGATTGCTTGGGATTCGCAAGGTCCGGGAAGTGGCACCGATGAGATGGCAGATCGGGGTTGATGCTCAGGTTATCCGGGCGCTTTAGTGGAGATTTCGATGCTGACCCTATTTCTCGGGTCTCTTAGCAGACGTACCATTTCGCGGGGAAGATCACTCGCGGCCTTGTCCGCGTGGATCATAAGCGTCCTGTCTGAGATGAAGCCGCTTCTCCTAACCACCAGATCAGTCGGGTGATTCAGGGTTAGTCGCGGGTCTCCTTCTCCCTCTACGATGAACTGGAATCGACCCAGTCCTAGAACGAGTCGAGCCCTTGCTCCAGGCGTTGAGAGAATCGTCCGCAGGGCATCCGGTAGATCCGTGGGTCCCACCGACGAGTTGACGGCGACGATACAATCTCCTCTCGACGAAAGGCGTGCTGCTTTCGTTATTTCTATGGTCGATGGGTGGGTTGAAAGGACTGAGGGATGGCCGTATGCGTGGAAAGTGAAGCTCAACGCGCCAACCGGTCAAGTCCTATTCATCCTAATATCCTTCTTCGTTTGAGTCGACGTTTGGAGGGGAAGGTCAAGTACGGCGGATTTCCTGAGAGATCGAGAGAGGATGGTCCAGGGTCTTGTCCGGGAAGGGTTGCTGCGATCCCCGGAGGTCATAGAGGCTATGAGGAGGGTTCCGAGGGAATTGTTCGTTCCGGAGCATCTCCGTCCATACGCCTACAGCGATACACCTCTACCGACAGAGCATGGTCAGACGATCAGCGCGCCACACGGCATAGAATGCCGGGCGTCACATGGTCGCTATAATGAATGAAGCCCTCGAACTCGAGCCCGGGCTTATCGTCCTCGAAATCGGAGCCGGAAGCGGCTACCACGCCGCGACAATTGCTGAGCAGATCGGACCCCGAGGACACGTATACACAATAGAGCAGGTAACGGATCTTGTAGATTTCGCTAGGAAGAATCTGGAGCGAGCGGGCTACAGCGATCGAGTCACGCTAGTCCAGGGCGACGGCTCGCTTGGATACAAGGACAGGGCACCCTACGATAGGATACTGGTGACCGCGGCCGCGCCTGGGATTCCTGAGCCCCTTCTAGAGCAGCTCCGGCCCCGAGGAATACTACTCGTCCCGGTTGGAGGAAGGCTCTTCCCCCAAGAATTGATCAAAGTGCAAAAGGACTCCGATGGACAGGTCAAGAAGACTTCGCTCGGGGGAGTCGCGTTCGTCCCCCTCATAGGAAAACAGGGATTCGAAGCCTGAGACCAAGAATTGTGTGAGTGCCAGCTATACTGGAACATCCAGCTTGTCCAATGTAACTCCGACCATTCTACACGCCTCGCACAGCCCTTGGGTCGTCGGCTCGCCGCAGGAGCTGCACGCGTGGAGATCAGAAGGAGCAACGTTGGGCTCGGCCAGTGCTCGAAGACGAGTCATCGCCCGGTAGGCGCTGAATACGACTCCTGGATGGGCGATCTCAAGCCT